>JBEVIF010000077.1:0-4215 GCA_040510795.1 Acidimicrobiia bacterium | reverse complement strand
CTCCCCGAAGGGGGGTGGGCGCGTGGCTCCGAGATCGTCTTCGAGGCGAACCCCGACTACTGGGGTGACGCTCCGGCGTTCGACACCCTGGTCTTCCGCTGGCGTGAGGACAGCACCGGGCGGATCACCGAGTTGACATCGGGCAACGCAGACTTCATCACCAACCTGGCGGCGAGTGACTACGCCGGCATCGAGGGTGACGCCAAGCTGCAGTTGCTGGTCGACAACAACCCGAACGTGTTCTACGCGGGGTTCAACAACCAGTTCCCCCCGTTCGACAACCCACAGGTGAGGCAAGCGATCGCGCTCGGCATCGACCGGCAGAGGATCATCGACACCTTCTACCCGGAGGGGTCGGAAGTGGCCACCCACTTCACACCTTGCATCCTGGAAAACGGCTGTGAAGGCGCACCGTTCCCCGACTTCGATCCCGAAGCGGCACGGGCGCTGCTCGCAGAGGCCGGATTCCCCGATGGTTTCGAAACCACGATCACCCTCCGCGACGTGTTCCGGGTGTATCTCCCGGAGCCGACGGCGGTGGCCGAGGACATCCGAGCCCAGTTGTCGGAGAACCTGGGGATCGAGGCAACGGTCGAGGTCATGGAGTCGGGCGCGTTCATCGAGGCGACGGCCGCCGGCCAGGTGGAGGGCATCCACCTGCTGGGCTGGGGCGCCGACTACCCGCACGTGACCAACTTCCTCGACTATCACTTCGGTGGCATCAACGTCCAGTTCGGAACAATGAACCCGGACATCTCGGCCGCAGTGATCGAAGGATCGGGGATAGTCGACCCGGCCGAGGCACAGCCCGTCTACGCGCAGATCAACGACCTCTTGGTCGAGGACGTGCCGATGGTCCCGATCGCCTGGGGGGCCGCGGCAAATGCCGGGCTCGCCACTCTGGAGGGTGCGGTGACACCGCCGTTCGGTGCACCACAGTTCGCTCTGATGAATCCGGGCGACACCGATCTGGTGTTCGTCCAGAACGCCGAGCCGATCTCGCTCTACTGCCCCGATGAGACAGACGGTGAATCACTGTCGGCGTGTCAGCAGACCCAGGAAGGGCTCTACGGATACGACCTAGAAGGACAGGCCGTGCCGAAGCTGGCCACCGAGTGTGTGCCGGACGCCGAGGGCGTGGTGTGGACCTGCGCATTGCGCGAAGGTGTCACATTCCATGACGGCTCTCCCTTCGATGCCAACGACGTGGTGGCCTCATGGTCCGCATCGCTCGACGGAGCGAACCCGCTGCACACCGGCAACACCGGAGTGTTCGAATATCCCGCTACGTTGTGGAATGGGTTGATGAACCCACCACCCACGACGACAGCGGCCGGATGACGGTCTGATCAGTCTGACTGATGACGGGGGGAGGCGCACCAGCGCCTCCCCCCGTTCTACGCTCCGGTAGAGCACATGATCGGTTACATCCTGCGCCGCATCCTGGTCGCGATACCCGTCCTGATCGGGGTCCTGCTCCTGGTGTTCCTGTTGGTCCGGCTGCTGCCCGGAGAACCATGCACCGCCATCCTCGGCGAGAGGGCGACGGCGGAGGCCTGTGAGCGGTTCAATGAGGCAAACGGCCTCAACGAGCCGATCATCGTCCAACTTGGCATCTACTTCGGAAACGTGATCAGCGGTGACCTCGGAGAGTCGATCCGATTCTCCCGGCCGGTCACCCAGATAATCATCGAGCGGCTTCCGGTGACGCTCGAGCTCACCATCGCCGCGCTGAGCGTGGCGATCATCGTCGGAATCCCGCTTGGGATCGCCGCAGCACGGCGACACAACTCGGGCGTCGACGTGGCGGCGATGGCCTTTGCCAATGTCGGCGTCTCCATGCCCATCTTCTGGCTCGGTTTGTTACTCGCCTATCTGTTCGCCGTAGTCCTGTCGGGCACGATCTTCGCATTGCCGCCCAGCGGGTCGCTCAGCCCCGGAAGCCGCGGACTCCCGTTCTACGAGGTGTGGGGCTGGGAGATCGCCGAGGAGGGATTCGTGGCGACCGCCGCCGAGTTCGTCTCCTATATGACGGTGACCAACGCATTGATCAGCGCCCAATGGGCGGTCTTCTGGGACGGGTTCAAGCACCTCATCCTCCCGGCCATCACACTGGCCACGATTCCGATGGCCATCATCGCCCGGATGACACGATCATCGCTGTTGGATGTACTCGGCCGCGATTACATCCGCACCGCCCGGGCCAAGGGAGCGATGGAGCGCAAGGTCGTTAGAAGGCACGCCCTGCGCAATGCGATGCTTCCGGTGGTGACCATCATCGGGCTCCAGTTGGGCCTGCTGCTCGGCGGCGCCGTGTTGACCGAGACCGTATTCGGGCTGGCCGGCGTGGGTACAGCCCTTTTCGACGCGATCACCGCCAGGGACTTCCCCATCATCCAGGGATTCACCCTGATCATCGCCACCACCTACGTGGTGGTGAACTTGTTGGTTGACGTCTCCTATGGCTATCTGGACCCGAGAGTGAGGCTGGAATGACACTTGGTGAGGCTGAGATGAACTTTCGGCCGGACGTGGCCGTCCCCGACCCGGAGTCGCTCCTTCAGCAGCCAGGCTCCGTCTGGCGCATCGCCGGTCGCCGCTTCTTCCAGCGCAAGGTCGGCATCGTGGGTCTGATCCTGGTCTGCTTCATGATCCTGGTCGCGCTGTTCGCCCCCCTCATCGCCCCGTATGACCCCTATGAGAACTTCATCGGGCAGCCCGGAGCGGAGAGGTGGTTGCCCCCGTGCATCAACGCCTTCGGATGCGAGGGGACACAGCACATATTCGGGCTGGACGGAAATGTCAGAGACTTCTTCAGCAGGGTGATCTATGCGGCCAGGGTGAGCCTTCCTCTCGGCTTCACGACCGTCTTGATCACAATCGTCATCGGGACCGTGATCGGTGCGATCGCCGGATATGCAGGTGGGTGGAGCGACAACGTGATGATGCGGATCATGGACGTGGTGCTCGGTTTCCCGTCGCTGATCCTGGCCATCGCCATCGTCTTCGTCCTCGGTCCTGGCCTGCGTAACACTCTGCTCGCCATCGCCATCGTCACCATCCCCCAATACGCACGGGTGATGAGGGCGTCTGTACTCTCGATCAAGGAGGTCGACTACGTGTCTGCCTCTCGGGCTCTGGGCGCCTCCCGATGGAAAGTGCTCCGCACCCGGGTCGTCCCCAATGCCCTGACTCCACTCGTCGTCCTCGGCACGCTGGGCATCGCCACCGTGATCCTGGAGGCAGCTGCCCTGGGGTTCCTCGGGCTTGGTGCCGTCCCCCCGACTCCCGAGTGGGGCTCGATGCTCGCAGAGGAACGCGACAGGATCTTCACGGCCCCCCATCTCATGATCTTCCCCGGGCTCGCCATCATGATCACTGTCCTTGGCTTCAACCTGATGGGTGACGGTCTTCGCGATGCTCTCGATCCCACTCTCAACAAGTGAGCGCGGCCCGACCCCTCCCGGAGAGCGCCATAGATACAGACGCACCCTTGCCGGTGCCTGCAGGCGAAGTTCTCCTCGAGGTACGAGGGCTCAAGACCCATTTCGACACGAGGCAGGGTGTGGTCAAAGCTGTCGACGGCGCCGACTTCCATGTCAAGCGCGGAGAGGTCCTTGGCCTGGTCGGAGAGTCGGGATGCGGGAAGTCGGTGACCTCGCTCTCGATCATGGGTCTCATCCCTCACCCCGGGAAGGTGGTTGCCGGAGAGATCCTCTTCGGGGGTAAGGACATCGCCAGGATGAAGGCGGACGAGGTCCGAGCCCTGCGCGGCGAACACATGTCGATGATCTTCCAGCAACCGACCTCTGCTCTCAACCCGGTCTTCCGGGCCGGTGCGCAGATCAAGGAGGTGTTCGAGCTCCACCGTGACTGGAGTGCCGAAGTCGAGGAGGAAAAGGTCATCGAGATGCTGACCAAGGTGGGGATCCCCGATCCGAAGCGCCGGGCGGAGGCATACCCGCACGAGCTGTCCGGAGGAATGGCACAACGGATCATGATCGCCATGGCCCTGGCCTGCGAGCCCGAGTTGTTGATCGCCGACGAGCCGACGACAGCCCTCGACGTCACCATCCAGGCACAGATCCTCGACCTCATCCGGGACCTCCAGAAAACCTCGAACACGGCCGTGATCCTGATCACCCACGATCTGGGAATCGTGGCCGAGATGGCCGATCGGGTGTCGGTGATGTATGCCGGCGAGATCGTCGAAGA
>JBEVIF010000076.1:0-4819 GCA_040510795.1 Acidimicrobiia bacterium | reverse complement strand
CATCGGCGTCGGTGTTGATGCCGAGATCGAACACCTCGAAGCCGGCACCTTCGAGCATCATCGCCACGAGGTTCTTTCCGATGTCGTGGATGTCGCCCTTCACTGTCCCGATCACGACCTTGCCGATCGTCTGGGCCCCGGTTTCGGCGAGCAGGGGCCGCAGCACTTCCATACCCGCTTTCATTGCGTTGGCGGCGAGCAACACCTCGGGGACGAAGAGGATGCCGTCCCGAAAATCGATCCCAACGATGCGCATGCCTTCGACGAGGGCGTCATTGAGCACCCTCTGCGCATCCCAACCCCGGGAGAGCAGGATCTCTGTTCCCTCGACGATCTCGTTGGCGAGACCGTCGTAGAGGTCGTCGTGCATCTGATTCGCCAGATCCGGGTCGGAAAGTGAATTCAGATCGAGTTCATCGTCGGCCATCGCCACTCCATAAAGTCACCGGTCGTGTTCCACGATGCGGGGCTGTGCTATATGTTGGAACACTAGTCTGCCGCCCCACCAGGGTCCATGGCGGGCCATGATTGACCTGACCGGAGAACGAGGTTTCAGACGTGAGTGATGTGCCTTCCAGTGCGAGCGTGGTGGTGATCGGGGCGGGAATCGTCGGCAACTCGGTGGTGGGCCATCTCGCCGAGCTCGGCTGGCGCGACATCGTCCAAATCGACAAGGGACCGCTGCCCAACCCTGGCGGGTCAACGGGTCACGCCTCCAACTTCATCTTCCCGGTCGATCACAACAAAGAGATGGCGATGCTCACCCTCGACAGCCAGCGTCAGTACGAGGAGATGGGGGTCAACGTCACCTGCGGGGGGATCGAGGTGGCTCGCACCGAGGAGCGGATGGAAGAGCTCCGCAGGCGGATGAGCTCGGCGAAGAACTGGGATATGGAGGCCCACCTGGTGACTCCGGCCGAGATCAAGGAGCTGGTCCCCTTCATCAATGAGGAGATCCTCCTCGGCGGCTGTTACTTCCCCACGGTGTCGGCCGTGGACTCGCTGCGGGCGGGGACGATCTTCAGGGAGAAGGCGACCAGCCTCGGAGCGCTGCAGACCATGGCCAACACCGAGATCCTCGACATCGAGACCGATCGAGGACGGGTCACGGCGGTCGTCACCGACAAGGGCCGCGTCGAGGCCGAGTACGTGGTGATCGCCTGTGGGGTGTGGAGCCCCCGGATCGCCCGCATGGCTGGGGCCAGCATCCCGCTCACCCCGGCGGTGCACCAGATGATCGACGTCGGCCCCATCCCGATCCTCCAGGAGTCAGGTAAGGAGCTCGCCTTCCCCATCGTCCGCGACATGGACACGTTCATGTACGAGCGACAGACCTCGGGGTCGATGGAAGTCGGCTCCTACGCCCATCGACCGATCTTTCACTCACCCGACGAGATTCCTTCTATCGCCGAGGCACGCCTGTCCCCGACCGAGCTTCCTTTCACCGAGGACGACTTCGACGCTCAGCTGGAGGACGCTCTCGAACTGATGCCCGAGATCCTGTCCCAAGCAGAGATCAAATACGCCATCAACGGGCTGCTCTCCCTGACCCCCGACGCCATGCCGCTGATCGGCGAGACGGTCGAGGTGCGAAATCTCTGGTCGGCTGCCGCCATCTGGATCAAGGAGGGGCCGGGGACGGGGCGGGCTGTGGCGGAGTGGATGACCAACGGGTACCCGGAGCTCGACCCGCACGCCTCGGACATCGCCCGCTTTTACCCCTACGCCCGCACCGAGCACCACGTTCGGGCTCGCTGTGCGGAGCATTTCAACAAGACGTACGGGATTGTCCATCCTCGGGAGCAGTGGGCCTCGGAACGAGACAAGAGGCTCTCTCCGGTTCATTCCCGCACCGCCGAGCTGGGCGCGGTCTATTTCGAGGCCGGAGGATGGGAGCGCCCGCACTGGTATGAGTCGAATGCCCCTCTCGTCGATCACTACGGGATCGAGGACCGGCCCCACGAGTGGGACCGACGCTGGTGGTCGCCGATCCAGAACGCCGAGCACCTGGCCATGCGAGAGAAGGTGGGTCTCGTCGACCTGGCGCCCTTCGTCATCTTCGACTTCACCGGCCCCGGGGTTGTCGACTACATCCAGCGGATGACGGTCAACAACGCCGATGTCACAGTCGGCCGGTCGGTGTACACCCCTTTGCTCACCGGGTCCGGAGGGTTCAAGGCGGACCTGACCGTGCTCAGGCTCGGCGAGGAACATTTCAGGGTGATCACCGGAGCGTTCGATGGGCCGAGGGACAAGCACTGGTTCCGGAGCCATCTCCCAGAGGACGGGTCGGTCCACATGAGCGATTCCACCTCGGCCTACACGACCATCGGTGTCTGGGGACCCGAGGCGCGCAACCTCGTCTCATCGATCACGGATCACGACCTCTCCAACGAGGCTTTCCCCTACGGGACTACCCAGGCGGTCGACTTCGGCTCGATCAACGCCCGACTCTTCCGGATCTCATATGTCGGCGACCTGGGCTGGGAGGTATATGTGCCGACGGAGGCCGGGCGCCTGATGTGGGACAGTCTGTGGGAGGCCGGACAGGATCTCGGCGTCGTCGCCGTGGGCGCCGGGGTGTACGGGACCACGGGCCGCCTGGAGAAGGGTTACCGGCTGATGGGGTCTGAGCTCGAGAGCGAGTACAACCCCGTCGAGGCGGGGTTGGCCAGGCCGCGGGTCAAGGATCACGATTTCATCGGGAAGGAGGCGTATCTGTCCGCGCGGGATGAGGAGCCGGCGGCGATCCTGTGCACCCTCACCGTGGAGGACCATGTCTCCCCCCGCGATGGGATAAAGCGCTTCCCGACGGGGCGGGAGCCGATCACCACCCCCGACGGCGGCCGGATCACCGACCGGAAGGGTCGGCCGTCCTATGTCACCACCGCCGGAGCGGGGCCCTCGGTGGGCAAGTTCCTCCTGATGGCCTATCTGCCGCCGGAGCACGCCTTAGTGGGCAACGACCTCGGCGTCATGTACATGAACGAGCTCTATCCGGTGAAGGTGGCGATCGCCGGCTCGACCCCATTGTTCGACCCCGACGATGCCCGGATGAAGGGGTGAGGTCCCTCGTCTGCATCAAGCGGGTCCCCGCTCCTGGTGCCCGCATCGTCCTCACCGACGATCGGCAGGCGATCGACGCTCGACACCTGCCGTTCACGACCAGCCCTCACGAGGAGTGTGCGGTCGAGGAGGCGGTCCGGATCAAGGAGCAGCATGGCGGGACCGTGGTCGTGATGACCCTCGGCCCGGCGGAGGCCGAAGAACAACTTCGCTATGCCGTGTCGGTTGGCGCCGATGAGGCGATATTGCTGGCCACTGACGGTGCCGATTGGGACCCGCAGGCGACGGCTGCCGCCCTCGCCGGAAAGATTGGAGAGCTCGAGGCCGGAGAGGGCCGGTTCGATCTCATCCTCTTTGGCAACGAGTCCGCCGACGCCGGTGGGTATCAGGTTGGGATTCGGGTGGCTCATGCTCTGGACCGGCCGGTAGTGGGCGGGATCAAGGGCATAGACATCGAAGGCGAGACGATGGTTGCCCGACGTGAGACCGACGCCGGATTCGAGGTCTACCGGCTCCCGATGCCGGCCGTGGTGGCCGTGAAGGAGGGGATCAACCTCCCCCGTTATCCGACCCTTCCCTCCCGGCTCAGGGCAAAGAAGGTCGAAGTGCCGAGCTCTGCCCCGGATCACACACCGGGTGGCCCTCGCATGCTCCGTCTGGTGAACCCTCCGGAGGTCGCCAGTTCGACCACGATCCTCGGCCAGGGACCCGAGGCTGCCCCGGCGGTGGCCGACCTGTTTGAGGAGCTAGGGCTGCTGTGAGCCAGATCCTCGTCTTCGTCGAGCATCAGGAAGGGGTGCCGCTCGAGACCTCCCTTCAGGCCACCACCCTGGCCAGCACCCTCGGTGAGGTGTTCTCGGTGAGCGTCGGGCCTTGTCATGTCGGAGGCGCGGCTCGACACTTCGCTATCGAGCATCCGATCCTGTCCGATTACGCCCCGGAGGCAATCGCCGAGGCTCTGGTCCAGCTGATCGGAGCCGAGTCGCCCTCCGCCGTGTTCGCCTCCGGGACCGAGCGGGGCAACGAAGTGATGGCACACGTGGCCGCGGTGCTCGACCTCCCGCTCGCCACGAATGTGACCGAAGTCCGGCACGGCGACGAGTCGTGGGAGGTGACCCGGACCCGTTGGGGTGGCAGCCTCCTCGAGGAGGCGTCACTCACCGCACCCGTGAAGCTGGCCACCGTGGCACCTCACGCGTTCGAAGCTTCCGACGCGTCGGGCAGCGTCGATGCAGAAACCTTTGAGCCGAACCTGCCCGAGGCTCTGGAGCGGACCCGGGTGGTGGAGCGTGTGACCATTTCCGAAGGGATCACTCTCTCCACCGCTCCGGTGGTGGTGAGCGGGGGCCGGGGAGTCGGCTCGCCCGAGGGTTTCGGGATCCTCGAGGAGCTCGCAGAGTTGTTGGGAGGCGCTGTGGGATGCTCTCGGGTGGTCACCAACAACGGGTGGCGGCCGCACTCCGATCAGGTTGGTCAGACCGGAACCCGTGTCGCCCCCAACCTCTATGTCGCCTGCGGTATCTCTGGTGCGGTCCAGCATTGGGTCGGGATGATGGCCTCGAAGAACGTGCTGGCCATCAACAACGACCTCGAAGCTCCAATGGTGACCAAGGCGGACTACGCCGTGATCGGTGACCTACACCCAATCCTCGAGGCGGTGGTGGCGGAAGTGAAACAAAGGAAGGGACTCTGATTCAAGGTCCGCGTGGGTATGGGATGGCTTGGATTTGTTGGATGGCGGCTTTGATGTCGA
>JBEVIF010000075.1:0-4488 GCA_040510795.1 Acidimicrobiia bacterium | reverse complement strand
TCGATGGGAGTCTCCGCACCGCTCCCCGCTTCACCCAGAGCGACGACTTCGACACCTCCGAGTACCCGTTGCTCGATCTCGGGGTAGCCGTGTATGGGGGATGGGTCTGGATCGATCTCTCGGGGACGGCACCGGCCATCGAGGACCATTTCGGGAATCTCGATGAGATCATTGCTCCGTACGAGACCGACCGTCTGATCACCGCGGCGACGCACTCCTACCTCGTCGACGCCAACTGGAAGGTCATCATCGAGAACTACAACGAGTGCTATCACTGCTCGTCGATCCATCCGGAGTTGTGTGAGGTGACGCCTCCCGACAGCGGGTATGACCACATCCCCACCGGGATGTGGTGCGGAGGCACGATGGATCTCAAGTCGCATGCGGTCACCATGTCGCTCGACGGCTCGTCGAAGGGGATCAATTTCAGGAACCTCACGGGGAAGCTCGATCGCCAGGTGTGGTACCTGACCGTGATCCCCAATCTCCTTCTCTCGATTCATCCGGACTACGTCATGACACATCGTCTGACCCCGTTCGGGATCGACCAGACTCACATCGAATGCTCCTGGCTCTTCCCGCCCGAGGCGTTCGAGTTGGATGGTTTCGATCCTGCGTATGCCGTCGATTTCTGGGACATCACCAATCGTGAGGACTGGGCCGCCTGCGAGTCGGTGATGCGTGGGATCAAGAACCGAGGGTTCCGGCCCGGCCCGCTGTCGGGATGGGAAGGCACCGTCTACCAGTTCCTCAACATCATGTCCCACGCCTACCTCGGCCAGGGACTCGTCGTCCCCACGGTGCCAACCCGCGAGCTGCGAGAAACCGTCACCTGAGGTTGGCGGGCGCCAGGAATCTGACCCCCGCTTTGATAGGTTCGGCGAATGGCCGAGATCAAGACCCAGAAGAACGACGACAGTGTCGAGGACTTCATCGCCGGGATCGATGACGATCGGAAGCGGGAAGACTCGAAGGCTCTCCTCGACATGATGGAGAGGGTGACCGGGGAAAAGCCGCACATGTGGGGCCCGAGCATCATCGGTTTCGGGGACCATCACTACAAGTACGAGTCCGGTCGCGAAGGAGATTGGTTCAAGATCGGATTCTCACCCCGGAGGCAGAACCTGACCCTCTATGTGATGGGCTACGTTCCGGCGGACGATCCCCTATTCGACAAACTGGGGAAATACACCACCGGTAAGTCCTGCATCTACATAAAGCGCCTAGAGGACGTCGACACCGGGATTCTCGAGAAGCTGGTGAAGCGGTCGTACGACGACATCGGCTGACCTCTCACCCGGTCAGGGGCCGGACACCTCGTTTGCGCAATTGGGCGGCGATGATGAGCCGTTGGATCTCAGAGGTGCCCTCCCAGATGCGGTCGACTCGCAGCTCCCTGAAGAAGCGCTCCGCCACGTTCTCCCGCATGAACCCCCGACCCCCGAAGATCTGCACCGCCCGGTCAGCCACGCGGTTGGCCATCTCCGACGCGTAGAGCTTGGCCATCGAGCACTGGGCGTGCTGCACCTTCACGTCCGCGCCCTCGTCGATCGCTCGCGCTGTCTCATAGGTCATGAGCCGCGCCGCCCACAACTCGGTGAGTGAGTCGGCCAGCATGAACTGGATCGCTTGGTAGTCGGCAATCGGCGCGCCGTATGCCTGGCGCTCCTCGGCAAATGCGGTGGCCTCCTCGACTAGACGCTCAGCAGCGCCACAACATCGGGCAGCGATCATCAGCCGCTCGTATCGGAACCACGCATGGGAGAAGCTCATCGCATCCCCCTCACTCCCGACGAGGTTCGCCGCCGGCACCCTGACGCCGGTGAATTTCATCTCCCAGTGATGGTGGCTGTACGTGTGTGAGTACTCGGGCACCCGTACGCACTCCACCCCAGGTGTGTCCATGTCGACGAAGAACAAGGCGTGCCGCCCCGCGTTTGGACCTTCAGTGAGCTTGGCCTGGAAGAACACATATGCGGCGAGATTGGCCGAGGTGACGTGCCATTTCACCCCGTCGAGCACATACTCCTCTTCATCGCGACGGGCGGTCGCCTCGATGGAGTCCACGTCGGAGCCGGCGCCCTCCTCGGTGATTGCGTAGCACTCGTGGATTTCGCCGTCGACGGTGGGGCGAATCCAGGTTTGGATCTGGTGCTCGGTGGCCACCTCTTCGATCCACGACGGCCCGGTCGAGACCACCCAGCCGAGCGCATTGGTCGCCCGGCCGGTCTGCTCCTGGATCAGGACCTGGGCAAGCATGCTGTATCCGGGGCCGCCGAGTCTCTCGGACATATTGATCGAGGTGAGGGCCAACTCGCGTGCCCGTTCCTTTTGCCCTTTCAGCACGTTCTCGGGGATATCGCCCCGATTCATCTCCGCCTCCACCTCCCAGGGAATCAGTTCGTCGACAAAGGCTCGCGCCCGCTCTTGGAGGACCCGCTCGGCAGTGGTGAGGGAGATGCTCATCCCAGATTGAGGTAGATCTGCTTCTCTTCGAGGTAGGACTCGATGCCCCAGGGACCGAGCTCGCGGCCTACCCCCGAAGTCTTGTATCCGCCCCAGATCGATTCGGTGGGCGCCGGCTGGCTGTCGTTGACCCAGACCACCCCGGCCTTGATGCCCCTTGCCACCTTCATCGCACGCTTCACGTCCGTGGTCCACACCGCCGCCGCCAAACCGTAAGTCGTGTCGTTGGCGATCCGGATGGCGTCCTCCTCGTCTGAGAACGGGATGACTGCCATCACCGGTCCGAAGATCTCCTCTCGGGCGATAAGGGTGGAATTGTCGAAATCGGTGAAGATAGTCGGCGGGACAAAGTATCCGCCGGCCAGCCCCGGATCCGAGGGCACAGCTCCTTCATAGGCAACCGCGGCCGACTCACGGCCCGAGCCCACATAAGACAGCACCGTTTCCCGGTGCTCAGACGAGATCAGGGGGCCCATAGTCGTATCCGGGTCGAGACCACTCCCCACCTTGATCCGGGCTGCCTCGTCGATCATCGAGGCGACGGCATCGTCGTAAATGGCCTTTTCGACGAGGACGCGGCTACCCGCGGAGCAGACCTCGCCGCTGTTGGCGAAGATTCCGGCACAGGTTCCGTCGATGGCAGATTCGAAATCGGCATCGGCGAAGATCAGGTTGGGCGACTTGCCCCCGAGCTCGAGGGTCACCCGCTTCAGCGTCTCGGACGCCGTCCTCGAGATGATCTTCCCCACCTCCACAGAGCCGGTGAAGGAGACCTTGTCTACACCGGGGTGGGACACGAGCGGCGCACCTGCCTCCGGGCCGAATCCGGTCAGAAGGTTGAACACACCGGGAGGGGCACCGGCCTCATCGAGGATTCGAGCGAGCTCGATGGCGGTGAGCGGAGTCTGCTCGGCCGGCTTGAGGATCGTGGTGCAGCCGGCGGCCAGCGCCGGGGCGATCTTTTGACTCGCCATCAGGATCGGGTAGTTCCAGGGCGTGATCAGGGCGGCCACACCCACCGGCTCCTTGATGACCAGGCTCATCGCCTCAGGCCCGACAGGTGGGATGGAGCCCATCACCTTGGTCGCCCAGCCGGCGTAGTACTCGAACATGTAGGCGGCCTCGTCGATGTCCCAGACAGCGTCGCCTAAGGGCTTGCCATTGTCCAGGGTCTCCAGCTCGGCGAGCCGGTCCCGGTCTCGGCGGATGAGGGCAGCCACCCGGAATAGAAGGGCTGCCCGGTCGCGTGGCGCCGATTGCGCGCCCCAGGTTCCGTCATCGAAGGCGCGACGAGCAGCGGCGACAGCGGCCTCTGCGTCCTCGGGCCCGGCCGACGAGACCTCGTCCAACACCTCGCCGGTGGCCGGGTTGAATGTCTCGAAGAGCTCCCCGGAGCGCGGGTCCACCCATTTCCCATCGATGTAGAGCTGTCTCACGCCTGCCTCCATTGGCGTACTCGAATCTCCGTCGACGGTAACACGACGGCTGAACGGTGGTTCAGAAAACCAGGGAGGAGGAGACCAGATCGGCGGCGAAGCCACCGCTGCGTATCGCTCCGTCGATGGTCCCGCTCCCGTTCACGTGCTCGCCGGCGAAGAACACCCGACCCGCCGGCCGGCTCAACACCTCGAGCGTCTCTCGCTGCCCCGGCCCGATCAAGGAGTAGCAGCCGCCGGCCAACGGATCGGAGCCCCAATCGGCGACCACCGGCGCCCCATCGAAGATGGCCTCGGGTGCCGCCCGGGCGAGGCGGAACATGACGTTGGCGCGGAGCGGCGCCACGCCCTCCTCCGATCCAGCAAAGCCGGTGACAGCACCACGCACCGATCCGGACCGCCCGAGCCCGGTCCAGTACCAGGCGGGGATGTCGATGTCCTGTCTGCGGAACATCGGGGGTGGCTCGGCTGTCGGCATCGCAATCTTGACCCCGACGCCCATCCTCAGGGATCCGAGCACATGGGCGACCTCATCGGGCATCGGTGGGTCGAACCTCAGGCGCTTCAACACCCCGAGTGGTATTGC
>JBEVIF010000074.1:0-3586 GCA_040510795.1 Acidimicrobiia bacterium | reverse complement strand
CTCCTTGGCGAGGAGGTCGGTTACACCACGGCCAACCAGATCACCGGTGTCGAGGATGCCGTGGTGGTGATCGACTCGACCACCACCGTTTCGGCGTTCGACATCTCGCTCACCGAGTTCCTCGCCGAGCTGTTTGGTGCTGCCGCTGCGAGTGATGCCGGGGCCGAGGAAATGCTCGAGCAGTTGGAGTTCACCGTGAGCGGCGATGCAGCGGACCTGGAGACGACCAACCGCTTCGACCCCGAGCGTGGGCTCATCACCGCCTCGGAGAGCGACGGCACCGTGGCCGCCACCATCGTCGTCAGGCTCCCCGACGAGAGCGGAACCGAGTTGGTTGGGTTCGACGCCGACGCTTCGGTCACCAGCAGCTATCAGGTGACCCTGGTCGAGCCGGGTGAGACCCCTGCTTCCACCACTGCGGGGACCTGACCCCCCAGCTTCCCAGGCCCGGATTTCCACTAGCCTGATGGTGGAAATGGATGCCCCCCTCCTCCGCATCGAAGGCCTGCGCGCCGGCATGGCCGGCCACGAGATTCTCAAGGGCGTCGACCTCACCGTGGACCGGGGCGAGGTCCATGCCCTCATGGGGCCCAACGGGTCTGGAAAGTCCACGCTGGCCAACGTGCTGATGGGCCATCCCGGGATCAAGGTCACCGATGGCGCCATCCTTCTGAAGGGCGAGAACATCACCGCCCTGCCCTCCAACAACAGGGCGACCCGCGGCATGTTCCTCGCCTTCCAGTACCCCGAAGAGGTGCCGGGGGTGTCGGTGGTTCAGTTCCTTCGCACCGCCCTCAAGAACCGGGACGGGGTGGACTACACGGTGCTCGAGTTGCGGCTTCGTGTCATGGAAGCGATGCGCAGCCTGGGCATGGACGCCACCTTCGCCGACCGTTACCTCAACGAGGGCTTCTCCGGTGGCGAGCGGAAGCGCAACGAGGTACTGCAACTCGCAGTGCTGCAGCCCGAGTTGGCGGTGTTGGACGAGACCGATTCAGGGCTCGATATCGATGCCCTGCGAACCGTGGCCGAAGGGGTGAAGGGCCTCACCGGCCCGGAGCGGGGATTTCTCATCATCACCCACTACCAGCGGCTCCTCGAGCACATCACGCCCGACCGCGTCCACATCTTCGTCGACGGAACCGTGGTGGAGAGCGGCGGGCCCGAGTTGGCGACCCATCTCGAAGACGAGGGCTACGAGGCGTTCCGCAACGGGGTGACCACCTCGGCATGACCGATCTCTCCGCCCGGCGTGCCGATTTCCCCATCCTGGCGCAGCCGAGCAACGGGCACCGTCTCGTCTTCCTCGACTCGGCGGCATCTGCGCAGAAGCCGAGCGTCGTCATCAATGCCATGGACGAGTTCCTCCGTACGAGCTATGCCAACGTCCACCGCGGCGCCTATCGGCTCTCACTGGCTGCCACCGAGGCCTACGAGCAGGCACGCCACAGGGTGGCGCAATTCATCGGAAGCGGCTCTCCCCGCCAAGTTGCCTTCACTCGCGGTACGACCTCCTCTCTCAACTCGGTGGCGTTCGGATGGGGGCTACGACGCCTTCCCCCGGGCGGCCGGATCCTGGTGACCATGATGGAGCACCACGCCAACATCGTCCCCTGGCACATGGTCGCGTCGCTCACCGGCGCCGAGGTGGTCTGGGCACCACTCGATGGAGGCGGGGAACTCGACCTCGGTGGGACACTCGATCTGATCGACGAGAGAGTGAAGATCGTCGCCGTGACCGGGATGTCGAACGTGCTGGGGACCATCCCCGATCTCAAGGCCATCGCCGATGCGGCGCATTCCATCGGCGCCAGGGTGGTGGTCGACGGGGCTCAGCTCATCGCCCACCGCCCGGTGGATGTCGAAACCATGGGCGCCGACTTCTTTGCCTTCTCCTCGCACAAGCTCCTCGGCCCCACAGGAATCGGGGTGCTCTGGGGGAGGGACGAAGCCCTCGAGGAGTTGGAGCCGTTCGAAGGTGGCGGTGAGATGATCAGTGACGTGACTCTCGACGGTGCCACCTGGGCGCCCATCCCCCACCGATTCGAGGCAGGCACGCCGCCGATCACCGAGGCAGTCGGGCTGACGGCGGCCATCGACTACCTCGATGACATCGGCATGGACGCCGTCGCCAGCCACGATCGGACCATCACCGCCTACGCCCTCGAACGGCTCGCCGGCACCCGCGGAGTGGAGATTCAGGGCCCGACCGATCCAGACAAGCGAGGCGGGGCGATCAGCTTCACCATGGGAGACATCCACCCCCATGACTTGGCAACCATTCTCGACGAGCAAGGCGTGGCGGTCCGTGCTGGCCATCATTGCGCCAAGCCCTTGATGCGAGCCCTCGGTGTCCCTGCAACCGCCCGCGCCTCGTTCTCGGTCTACAACGGCACCGACGACGTCGACGCCCTAATCGCCGGTCTCGGTACTGCAGCCAAGCTTTTCGGGGTTGGCTGAGCCAGTCGGAAGACGGAAGTCGGAAGTCATGCTCCACGGCATGACGGTGGCCTTTACTTCCGTCCTCCGTCTTCCGTCTTCCGCCTTACCAAGACCCAGAACCCAGAACCCATCACCGCGAGCGATATGAGCGAGCCCCGGTTACCTTGTGCTCGTCATGGCGCTCGACGAGCTTTACCGACAGGTGATCCTGGACCACTACCGCAATCCGAGACATCGCGGTGAGCTCGAGAACCCCGACGGGCACGCCGAGGGGGTAAACCCACTGTGCGGCGACGAAGTGGAGGTGGACCTTCTGATTGCCGACGGGGTCGTGTCCGATGTGTCGGTACGCGGGCAAGGGTGCTCGATCAGCCAGTCGTCCGCGTCGATGATGGGCGATGCGATCATCGGCAAGTCGGTGGAGCAGATCGCCACACTGGCAGAACGCTTCCATCAAATGATGTCGGCGACGGATGGCGACGAACCGGACCCCGATCTGGGGGACCTCAGCGCCCTCCAGGGGGTTCGCAAGTTCCCTGTGCGAATCAAGTGCGCCGGGCTCCCTTGGGCGACGCTGGAACAGGCTCTTTCGTCGGTCAATGGCGGCTGAGCCATGACATCACGTTGATCCCTCTCTGATACGCCTTCAAGGGACCGCATGCGACGGTGGCGGTCCGCTACCAGGAGGACTTCGTGAAGAGAGTGGCCTTGATCGCAGCCGCAGCGGTCGCCGTGCTTGCAGTGCTGGGCGTCGGTATCGGTCAGGCGCTGCAGGACGACCAGAGCAGCGGCACAACGGCGGACGAAGCCCGCGAGCAGAGCTTCTCGGTGGCCGAGGCGGGCGCCGTGACCGTCACCGTGCAGAGCGGACGCATCACCGTCATCTCCATCCAGCGGGTGGAGGGATGGGAGCCCAAGGTGGTCCGCCAGTCCGGTCCCAGCGTCCGGGTGGAATTCGTCAAGGGAGCGAACCGCCGTGTGTTCGTCGCCCGATTTGCCGATGGTGAGTTGGTCACGCGGGTACGTCGCGCCAATGGCGAGACGACTTCCTCCTCGTCGCCGGTCACCTCATCCTCGGTGACATCGTCGACGGGAGCCACCTCGTCCACTGTGGACGATGGAAGCACCACGACGACCATCGACG
>JBEVIF010000073.1:0-8110 GCA_040510795.1 Acidimicrobiia bacterium | reverse complement strand
AACCCCGTTGTCTCGGGCTACCCGGACCAGGGCCTGGGTGTTGGAAGAATTGTGGGATCCGACCACCAGGACGAGATCGCACTCGCCGGCTAGTTGTTTGACCGCCTCCTGCCGGTTGGTCGTGGCGTAGCAGAGGTCGGATTTTCGTGACATCGCCAGATCAGGAAAGCGGACCCGGGCATCGTCCATCACCGCCATCCACTCGTGGACACCCAGTGTCGTCTGGGCGAGGAGAGCGACCTTGGCCGGGTCGGTCGGGGTGTATTCGCCGAGACCGGTCTCCGGCTCGACCAGCCTGATCGCCGAAGGGGCCTCCGCGACGGTGCCGACCGCCTCGTCGTGGCCCTCATGACCGACATAGATGATCTCGAACCCGTCCCGGGACATTCGCTTCACCTCGTGGTGGACCTTGGTCACCAGAGGGCAGACGGCATCGATCACTACGGCTGCCCGGGCTGCCGCCCCGGCGACCACCTCAGGGGCCGATCCATGAGCGGAGAGCATCACCGGGGCGCCCTCCGGGACCTCGTCGATGTCGTCGACGAACACGACCCCGACTGCTTCAAATGCCTTCACCACCCACTCGTTGTGGACGATCTCGTGATAGCAGTACACGGGGCCATCGAAGATGCGGGTCATCCAGGTGAGGGCCTTGATCGCCATGTCGACACCGGCGCAAAACCCCCTGGGCTCGGCAACTAGAACCCGCTCTATGCTCATGGGCCAATGGTAGGTGGGGCCAGGATCCAACCGACCTGGCTCGCAGGCCTCAGACGGCCGCCTCGCCGGCCAACCCGACGATTCTGTCTACCACCTCGTCCACCGTCATGTCCGACGTGTCGATCACCTCGGCGCCCTCAGGGACGATCAATGGCGAAGCCTGGCGGGTGGAATCTCTCTCGTCCCTCGCTCTCAGCTCATCCAGGACGCCTGCATGGTCCTTGCCGGTCTGATCGGCTCGCCGTTGAGCCCTGACCTCCGGACGGGCGTCGAGGTAGACCTTTACGGTTGCCTCGGGGAAGACGACCGACCCGATGTCGCGGCCCTCCACGACCGCACGGTTGTGGTGCCGCGCCACCCACTCTCTCTGATACACCACGAGAAGCCCGCGCACCTCCGGGTGGGTGGAGACCCGCGACGAAGCCTCGGTGGAGGCCGGACTCCGAATCTCTTGTGAGACATCCAACCCATCCAGCAGCATCCTCCCCCCGTCCTGATCGAGGCTGATGCCGGCGACCACATTCGCCACTGCCTCATGATCGTCGAGGTCGACGCCGGCCCGCATGGCGGCAAGGCCGGCCGCTCTGTAGAACCCCCCTGTATCGAGACGGGGGACGCCCAGACGTGACGCCACCTTCCTGCTAACCGTGCTTTTCCCGGTTCCGGCCGGGCCGTCGAGGGTCACGATGAGGTCGGTCACGGGCGGGGAGCATATCCGGCAGGCGGAGAGGGACCCGATCCCCGAGGGTGTCCTTATGGGGGTAATCGGACAATGGGTGCTTGTGGGACCGGGTCGGTCCTCTCCGTTGGGCGCAACCTAGCGCGGCACCCCCGTGGCGCGTCGTCTCTTCACACAATCGTTTGGGCGATGTTTGAGAGCATGTCCCAAAAGGATGGCCAGGTCTTGGCTACGACATCCGGGTCTGCGATCTCGATCCCGGGGACGCAGAGGCCGACGAGGGCAAAGGACATCGCTACCCGATGATCCCCGTGGGACTGCACGCGGGCCGGGTGAAGGACGCCGGGCACGATGTGGAGCTCATCGCCCTCGACGGTCGCGCCCGCCCCGAGCCGGGTGATCTCGGCAGCCATCGCAGCCAGCCTGTCCGATTCTTTGTGGCGAAGTGATCCGAGGCCGCGGAGACGGCTGGGGCCGTCGGCGAAGAGGGTGGCCACCGCAACCGCCAGTGAGCCGTCAGGGGATCCAGAGAGATCGATGTCGATCGGGCGCAGCCCATCGGTGGGGGCCTCAAGGGTGGTCTCACTTCCGGTCTGTCTGAGGACGCATCCCATTTGCTCGAGCACGCCGGCGACGGCGAGATCGGGTTGGAGAGATTCCGCCCCGAGACCTTCGATGGTCACACCGCCACCGGTTATGGCGGCAGCGACCATCGGATAGACCGCTGCCGATGCATCGGGCTCGATGGTGATGTCCGAGCCTCTGTATCCCCCAGGCTCTACCCGGTAGCCCGGCTCGACCTGCTCGACGATGGCGCCGAACTCCTCCATCATCGCGATCGTGAGCTCGAGATATCTGCGCGAGCCCTCGAGGCCTTCCGGAATGACGATCATCCGATCACGGGCGAGCGGAGCGACGAGAAGGAGGGCACTGGCGAACTGGCTGGTCTGATGGGAGGCCACCGTGACCGGACCGCCGGGTAGGGCACCCCCATCGACGGTCACCGGAAGATGCCCGCCGACTGAGGTCGTCTCGACGCCGAGAGCGTTGAGGGCATCGACTAGCCCGCCCATGGGACGCTCCGGCAGCCGATCCCTCCCCACGACCGTGGTCGTGCCGTGGATGAGCGAGGCCAGGGCGATCACCGAGCGTGCGGTGAGACCGGATGCACCGACGTCCACCGGAACGGCTGCCGCTTCGAGAGCGCCCCCGGACCCGATCACCCGCCAGGGGTCGCTATCAGCAGCGATATCCACCCCGAAGAGTCCCAATGCCCGACGGGCAGCCCGGGTGTCGTCCGCATCCAGCGGCGCCCGCAAAAGCGACTCGCCCTCGGCCAACGCCGATACGACCAAAGCCCTGATGGTGTGGGACTTCGATCCGGGTGGGCGCACGGAAGCGTCGATCGGCCCGATGGCCGGTTCCACCGTGCGGAACCCGTTCATGGACCGGCCCCGATGCCCGAGGCAAGGAGGTCCCGTATCTCGGCGGCCGACAGCTGTCGTGATTGCCCTGGTTTGAGAGACCGGTCCGTGATGGGCCCGATCGCCGTCCTGACCAGAGAGCTCACCTCTAAGCCCAGGGCCTCGAACATGCGGCGCACCTCGCGGTTTCGACCCTCTCCCATCGTCAATTCGACCAACGTCGCCTCGCCCTGGCGCCCAACGACCTGCGCCGATAGGGCACGAGCCGGTCCGTCGTCGAGGTCGATGCCTTCCATCAGGCGCCTGATCTCGCCTTTCCCCGGGTTCCCCTTGACCAGGGCCACGTACTTCTTGACGATTCCGTATCTGGGATGGGTCACCCGATTGGCGAGATCGCCGTCGTTGGTGAGGAGGATCAGGCCCTCCGACTCGTAATCAAGACGGCCGACCGGGTACAGCCGGAGATCGGGCGCCACCAGATCGACCACCGTCCGACGTCCCTGCGGGTCAGATGCCGACGAGATGACCCCTGCGGGTTTGTAGAGGAGGTGCGTCTCCAGATCGGGGTTCACCGGGATCGGGACGCCATCGAGAGTCACCTGCTGGGTGGTCACATCCACCCGGTCACCCAGAACCGCCTCGACGCCATCTATGGCAATCCTCCCCTGGCGGATCGTGGCCTCGGCGGCGCGACGCGACATGATCCCGGCTCCAGAGATTGCCTTCTGGACGCGGATCAGGTCCGCCATCGCTCACGTCGTCCCGGGGCGAAGAGTCTCCTCTAGGGATTCGACGGTGTCGGCTGGCGGAATGTGATCCGCCAGGGGCGGCAACCCGGCCAGTGACTCGAGACCCATCTTCTCCAGGAAGAGATCGGTTGTGACATAGACCGCCGGGTTGCCCGGGACGTTGAGACGCTCTCTTTCCTCGACGAGGCCGAGTCGCTCCAGAGTCCTCACGGCAGAATCGGAGTCGACCCCCCGGATCTCGTTGATCTGGCTTCGAGCGACGGGTTGCCGATAAGCGACAACGGACAGGGTCTCGATGGCTGCCGGTGACAACTTGCGAGCGGTAGCCGACGCCGAGAAGCGCTCCAGGAAGGGATAGGCGTCCGGGTGGGTATAAAGCCTCCAGCCCCCGGCCACCTGACGCAACATCAGGCCGCTCTGCCGGTCCTCCAGGTCCCGGTTCAACTCGTCGAGCAGCTCTTCGACTCTCGTCTTGGGCAGTTCCAGCACCTCGGCCAGTTCGCCGATCGGCACCGGCGCCTCGGTGACGAAGAGGACGGCTTCGACCGCGGCGACCTCCCTCACGACGCCCACTCCGAATTGAGATCGACCATTCCCTGGCCCCGGTCACGGACCACGATCTCGGACAACCAGTCGTCCTGAGAGACCTCGATGAGGCCCCAGCGAGCCAACTCCAGCAGGGCCAGGAAATACGCAGCCACCTCGACGGTCCGGGTGCATTCAGCCGTCAGCTCCTCGAAGGTGGACATCGTCTCATTGGTCACCCGCGCCCTGATCACCTCGATCGCCTCCTCGACCGAGGGGAGGTCGAGGTCCAGGTGGTCTAGATCGGGCTCGGCTCCTTGCCGAGAGAAGATGCGAACAGCGAGAACGGCCAGACCATGCACGTCTATCGGCACAACCAGATCCGCGGGTCGGGATGCGATGGGTTGGTCGACTCCACTCGTGCGGGGGACGAACCGGTTGGCCTCCTGGAGCCGCCGTTGCAACACAGCGGCCACATCCTTGAAAGTCACGCACACCAGGAGACGAGACAGCAGTCGATCACGCTCCTCGATGAGGGCGAGCTCCTCGTCCAGATCGAAGGCGCCCCTGGTCGGGAGGAGCGACTGGGCCTTGAGCTGGATGAGGGTGGCAGCGATTAGCAGGAACTCCGAAGTGACCTCCAGATCGAGGTCCTTCATTTCGTCGATGAAGGCCACGTACTCCCCCACGACCTCAGTGAGGCCCACCGCCGTCACCTCGACCTGATGTTTCGTGATCAATTGGAGCAGGAGGTCCAGTGGTCCCTCGAAAACCGTGGTCTTGACATGAAAGGTCATCGGCCGCCTCAGGTTATTCGTCCCTGAGTGCGGCGCTGGTCTTTGGCGGCTGGTCCGCCAATTGCAGCAAGTCCCAGGTGCTGGTCGAGATTCCTCGTGGCCGTTCGCCGTGATGGTGGCGAGCGAAGTCGACGATGAGATCCTCACAGCCCAAGCTGTCCAATTCCCGAGCGGCGGTCTCGCCGTGGTCCCGGTAGAGCTGCCCGCGGCCAGTCAAAGGAAGGCCGAGCCGCATGGCCAGCGAGGCATAGGTCCTGCCAAGGACACCGAGGCGAGCGTGTCTTTTGCCGACGTCGTGGAGAAGGGCAGCTCGAATAGCGTCGAGCTCGCCACCCCCAGCGATGGTGACAAGGGCGGCATGGAACCCGTGTCGCTGGTCTGGGTCGGGCTGTGAGAAAAACACCCAGGCCTGTCTGCTGTCCAGCCAGCCTTCCACAGCCATCCGCTCGGCCGCATCCAAAGGGGCGGAGAACAGGACGTCGAAGAACCGACGGGTCAGATGGCTCAGGGAGCCCGGCACGCCTCTAGTGACCGGCCGCCTTGGCCTTGCATTCGACGCAACGCACCGACTCGGGTCGCGCCTCGAGGCGAGCCTCGGGTATGGCCTTGCCGCAGTCCTCGCAGATCCCGTACGTCCCGGCGTCGATCTTGCCCAGAGCCTGGTCGACATTGGCCAACTGTGCCTTCAGGGAGTCGACCACACCGAGCACCTCGGTGCGCTCGGCGGTCACGGCCGCCGCATCGGCGAAGCTCCCACCGAAGTCGAGATCGGAGCGAAGGTCGCCTGTCTCGGCGGCGCCGAGCTCGTCCAACTGATGGACGAGATGAGCTCGCTCTTTGCGCAGGGCCTTTTCGGCACCGGCGATGTCCAAGGTGGTCATTTGCTCCTCGGGTGGGCCTGGACGTAGATCTCCACGAGATGGGCAGGGCTTACCTTCGTGTAGATCTGGGTTGTGGAAATCGTAGCGTGACCCAGGATCTCTTGTACGGTCCGAAGGTCCGCTCCCGCCTCCACCATGTGCGTCGCCGCCGAGTGCCTGAGCACATGAGGTGAGACTTTCCGCTCTTGTATGCCTGCCTTTCGAGCGTTGGCACGAACCACTTCGAAGATGCCCTGGCGGCTGAGACGCCGGCCTCTCAGATTCAGGAACAGCGGGTCTCCCCGTTGCGAGCCCCTGACCAGGTTCAGTCGGTCTGGAAGCCATCGGGATATCGCGACCACTGCTTTGCCGCCGATCGGCACCAACCTCTGCTTGGCTCCCTTGCCGGTGACGATGACCACCTTGTCCTCGAGGTCGATATGGCCGAGGTCCACCCCCACCGCCTCCGAGACACGTGCCCCGGTGGCGTAGAGGAACTCGAGCAGGGCGGAGTCACGTCGCCCCTTGATCGTGGTGAAGTCCGGCGCCTCGACCAGACGGATGGCCTCGTCGATCGTGAGGGCCTTGGGAAAAGGCTCGGGGCGGCGTGGGGACTCGAGGAGAAGGGTGGGATCGGTCTGCCGCAGGCCTTCGATCACGAGGAAACGATGCAAGCCCCGTATCGCTGCGAGCTTCCGACTGACAGTGGATGAGGCGAGATCTTCGCCCCGCAGGTGGGTCACGTATCCCTCGACCGAGGCCTGGTCAGGCTCGGCGCCGTCGAGGAATGCGAGATACTGGGCGAGGTCCCGTCTGTAGGCCTCGATGGTGTTCGACGAGAGGCCACGCTCTACATCGAGGGCGAGGAGGTATTCCTCCACGCCTTCTGGCAGTGTCAGCGCGCTCGAGCTCAAACCGAGGCGAGTGCCTCTTGTGGCGGCACATGTGCAACCCCCAGGCTCTCCGCCACCGCCGGGTGACACACCGACTTCCCGACGACATTGATCCCGCCGGTCAACTCGGGATGTCGCTCTACGGCGCCGGACACGCCGTAGTTGGCCAGGCTGACCGCGTATCGCAGCGTGGCATTGGTGAGGGCGTAGGTGGAGGTGTGAGGAACCGCCCCGGGAATGTTGCCCACTGCGTAATGCAGCACGTCGTGAACGAGGTACACCGGATCGGTGTGGGTGGTCTCTCGGGAGGTGGCGAAACACCCACCCTGATCGATGGCGACGTCCACGAGAACCGACCCCCGTTTCATCGCCCGAACCATGTCTTCGGTGACCAGCTTGGGAGCCGACGCCCCGGGAACCAGAACAGTCCCTATCACCAGATCAGCGTCGAGCACCTCCTCCTCCAGCGTCAGCCGGTTCGAATGCAGTGTTCTGACCCGGCCAAGATAGAGCGAGTCCAGGGTGCGGAGCTTGCCGATATCGGTGTCGAGCACGACCACGTCTGCCTGCATCCCCACCGCTATCACGGCGGCGTTGGAGCCGGCGATCCCTCCGCCAATGATCACGACCTTGCCCGACCTCACTCCGGTGACGCCGCCGAGGAGGACCCCCCTCCCGCCTTCTGCCTTCCCGAGGAAGTAGGCGCCCGCCTGGGTGGCCATTCGCCCTGCGATCTCGGACATTGGAGCGAGGAGTGGCAGGGAGTGGTCGGGAAGCTGCACCGTCTCGTATGCGATGGCGATGACGTCCCTTTCCAACAGGCCCGCGGCCATGCGCGGGTAGGCAGCCAGATGCAGATAGGTGAACAGGACCTGGCCAGGTCGAAACATCTCGATCTCGGAGTCCTGAGGCTCCTTGACCTTGAGAACCATCTCGGCACCGTCGAAGACCTCGCCTGCATTGGGCACGATCGTGGCCCCCTGGGCCTCGAACTCCTCGTCGACGATGGAAGACCCCTCCCCGGCGCCCTTCTCGATGAGGACGGTGTGGCCGCGCTCGGTCAGCTCGCGGGTCCCGACCGGAGTGATGGCGACACGGTGCTCTTCGGTCTTGATTTCTTTGGGCACGCCGACGATCAAGACACGTCCTCCCTGACGCTTGGCACCATATTCGGCAGGCTATCGGCCCGGAGCAGGCCGCGCCTCACTCGATGGTCAGATCCACCGGTTCCGGCAACACGACAACATGATCGGTCCTCGCCGCTGCAGCCCTGACCAGGCCCATGAAGAGCGGGTGCGGCGTATCGGGACGGGAGCGGAACTCAGGATGTGCCTGGGTGCCGACGAAATAGGGGTGGTCGACGAGCTCGATGTACTCGACCAGGTTGTCGTCGGGTGACAGGCCGGACAACCTCATCCCTGCCTTCTCCAGGTCTTTGCGGTAACGGTTGTTGACCTCCCACC
>JBEVIF010000072.1:0-4578 GCA_040510795.1 Acidimicrobiia bacterium | reverse complement strand
GCCGATGGCGATCTTGTATCGGACCTCGCGGGCTGCGGCCGTGTTGGTGGGTGCGCCGGGTGTGATCTCAGGAGCAGGCAGTGGGTCCGAGGCGATGACCCCATCGAGGACACGCTCGACCAGGATGCGAACCTCCTGTTCGGAAGGAGACCTTTGAGTCATCGGGTTGGGTTCGGCCTCCTCACCGGGCCCACTCTAGGAAGATGCCCCACTGCCAAGACCCCGGCCGTCTGATGTTCTTATGATGCGAAGATGGCCAATCGGGACCCCGCGTTCCTCTGGGAGACCGAGGCGCTCCGCACCTCGTCGAACCAGGCTCCTGTCGCGGTTAGGCCGGCAGCAGGAGACTGGATGACCCTTCGAGAAGCAAGCGATGCCACCGGTGTCCAACTTTCGACGATCCGCAACTGGGCCAGAAAGGGCCGCGTGACGACCGCCCTCGAGGAGTCGGCCGACGGGACCCACCGAATGGTCTCGTTGGAGGGAGTCCGGGCACGCGCCCGACAACTGGGCCACCCGATCATCGGGCCCCGGCCGAAGCCAGCTCCTCCGGCCGCCGCAGCGTCACCGCCATTAGTCGAGGAGAAACAAGCCACTCCTCCCCCGGGCACGATGCTGGTCCCTATCGATGCGTGGGACAAGATGCTGCACCAGTTGGGCAACCTGCACGAGGCCGGCCAGCAGCTGGCGGAGGCCAGGGAGCGCGCTGCCCGCGCCGAGACCGAGGCCGCCTTCCTGCGGGAGCGTCTCGCCGAGATGAGAGCCTCTCCATCCCAGGAGCCGGCCGATGCGCCGGCTCAGGAGGAGATCTCCGTACCGGCGGAGCTCGAGTCCGCCACGCCGGTCAAGATGCCCAAATTCAGCGCCTATCTGTGGCGGATGGCGGTCTCGGGCCGCAACCGGAAATAGGCACCTCTCAACCTCAATCCTCTTCGTAGTTCTCGAAATCGGGCCATGCCGCGATATCCACGCCGTGGTTCTCCGGGGAAGCAAGAGTCCACCATTCGGGCGCGCGCGAGTCGTCGGCAATTCGGCCACCCGCCGCCAAGGCAGCCGCGACTCGCGCCTCAGCCTGATCGGCCGGTACCGCGACGTCGATGTGAAACCGACCACGGCCGGCTTTGGATGGCTCGAGGGCCTGGAACATGAGATGTGGATTGCGCCGATGTCGGTCGATTGCGTCCTCACCGCCTAGATGCTCGTAGCCGAGGGCGGCGGACCAGAAGGGTCGGACGTCGGCTCCTGCGTCCTGGGCCACGGCTATACCCACCATCTGAACCTGTGATGGGTCAGGCTCGAGCCCGAGCTCCCGAGCCATGTCCGAGACACGCCTGGCGAGCGCGATGTCGCTCTCGCTCAAGCCCCCGTCCTGACGAGAGAAGGTCCGGACCGTGACCCCCTCGGGGCGGAGGTCCACGTCCGGGTAATGCTCGGTTTCCTCGGCGACATCGGCGATCGCAGCGACGAACCTCGCTCCCTGGGCGAACGATCCGATGCGGTAGTAGGCATACGCGCCCCAGTACAGGATCCGCCAGTCGTCGACTCCGCCGGCATCGTGGAACTCACGAGCCGTGGTTCTCTTGGGTGGCATGGACACTCCTTCCGCCGGGCGGACCTTGCTCGGGCCCCTGACGGCTCGCCACGATAGGCAGGCGCTGACCTGACGTTCGAGCGTTCGGTAAGCTCGGATCAGTGATCCGGCTGGAGACGCCCGAAATGGTTCCGGTGCTCTCGAAAGGGAAACATCGGAGCCCGCGCACGGGGGCTTGTTTCATGGAGTACGCCTCTTTCCTCGCAGGCGAGCGATGGAGCGATCACCCCCGGTGTACCCATCCCCTCCTCGCCGGTGTCGCCAGGGACATAAACGATCACACGTCCGATGCCGGTCGATACCGACTGGTCCCGCTGATCCCGTCGGTGGTTGGGCTCAACGGGGACGACCCCCGTGTCGATGTCGGGATCGCTGCACGATGTGCATTGGTCGCCCTTCCCGTGGTTGCTGAGCCACGACAACGGGCGCTGGCGACGGGGCTGCTCGCCGCCCGCCGGATTCTCATCTCCCTCGACGAACAGTCATCGCCGATCTTCGATGCCGGGAATCTGTTCGATGACGTCGACCGGGCCCTGTCGGGAGTTCCCCACGCGATGCGTTGGGCGGAGAACTTCATCAGCGGGGTGCAAATCGAACCGAAGACTTTTGAGCGTCGCTCGGCCCGGAGCATGGTCCAAGTCTCCATAACCGGGATCAGCGAAGCATGCATCCCCGACCCCGACAGCATGCTTCACGATCTCCTCTACGCGGTGATCAACGACTGCGCGCTCTGGTTTGGGGCGAGCATCGTCGGTTCGAGCGAGGTCAGGCACCACCTGACTATCAGCGCGCGTCACTAGACGCAGCGCTTCACAGGAGGAAATCAGCCAGTGGGGCCGCTGATCAGGCGGTAGGTGACGTCCTGATCGAGGGTCATGTCCATGACGAAACCGGACATCTCGCCGGTCTCTTCATCGGGGATGTTCATGTCCATCGAGATGTTGCTAGCCGCCGCGGTCTCCGACTGCCTGGCCAGCCCGGCCTCGGCGTCGAACCAGGTCGTGCTGTCGGCAGTGCTGTCGTCGACGCTGATCAGGAACTGGAGCTGGTCCATCATCGCCTCGAATTCGGCGGTCTCCTCAGGCGTGGTGCTCTCGGGAGCCATTGCGCCGAACATGCCGGCGAAGAACTCGGCGAGATCGAACTCGATCAATGAGGTGGTGGCGTTGCTGTCGATGACGAGGACTTCGACCCCATCCAATTCCTCGGCGCCGGTCACGGTGCTCGTGATGCTGGTGGTGATCGGGTCCTCGCTGAGACCGGGAGTCTCGACCTCGTCGGTCCAGGTGTCGCCGACCGTCACCTCTTCATCGGGCAGCGGGGGCCCCACGAACTTACCGGGATCCAGCCCGGGAGCCGGGTTGGCACCGCCGCCCAATGCCCCGAGACCGCCGAGCATCCCGCCCAGGGGGTCCTCGCTGTCGCCGCCTTCGTGGATGATGTTGCCCTGCTCGTCCACGACGACGGTCACATCGATCGGCTCCATGGCCGCAAAATCGGGAATGTCTTTTGAATCGACGGGCTCGCCGTCGGCAGTTCCGGTAACGCTGACGTCGGCGAACTCACCGGTGATGTGGACTTCGTGGGTGCCTGCTTCGGGCCCGTCAGAGATGGCGTGGGTGAAAGTGGCTGTTCCGGCGATGTCGACCGAAGCCTCACCCGGGACATCCTCGCCGGCCAGCATGGCCGCGTCGCCGGAAGCGGTCATCTCGATGTGCTGCTCGAGACCGACTT
Source organism: Acidimicrobiia bacterium (assembly GCA_040510795.1). Taxonomy (GTDB): domain Bacteria; phylum Actinomycetota; class Acidimicrobiia; order Spongiisociales; family ZC4RG35; genus JARDZU01. The sequence goes on along the minus strand of JBEVIF010000072.1, from coordinate 1,253 downwards.
CGTACTGAAACTCGTCTCCGGAAGTCAAGGAGTAAGAGAGCTGCATGGCCTCGGGAGATGGCTCGCCACAGGCGGCGAGTGCGACCGAGAGCACCGCGATGAGAGAAAGAAGACGCTTCATGTGGACACGTTATCGGTGACCCCGGCCTTAACTTTGAGCCGGAAACCGGGTTGTACCGTCCCGCCCTCATGAATCCTTGGACCCCGCTCGTGGCAGCGATCCTCGGGTGGGGCTCAGCGGCGGTCCTCACCCGGGCCGTGCTGACCAGCGGCGTGTCGCCGTTCATCGTGGTGCCCATGCGCTTCGGCGTCGCCCTGGTTGTGCTCCTCCTCGTCTCCCTCTTCTGGACCCGCTTCCGTGGGCTCGAGCCACGCCACTGGGCGAGAGGCGTCGTCCTTGGCACGATCGCCCTCGTAATACCAAATACCCTTTTCACCCTCGGGCTCGTAGAGCTTCCGGTCAACATCGGTGGGCTGCTCATCGCCCTGATCCCCATCGCGACCGTTGGCGCGGCCCACTTCCTCGTCGAAGGTGAGCGGTTCAACCCCCGATCGATTCCCGGTTTGATCACTTCCCTGGTCGGGACCGGGATCCTGGTCGGCCTGGGGGGCGGGACCGTCGAAGGTGTCGGCAATCTTTGGCGGGGTGTCGGCTTGAGCTTGATCGGCGTGGTCCTGGCCGGGACAGGTGGGGCCCTCACCCGCAGGTTCGCGCTGGAGGTGGGCGGGGACAGGCTGGTGATACCTCAGTTCGCTACTGCCACGATCCTCGGAGTGCTTGCGATGCCGTTCCTGAACACGACACCGCTGTTGTCGATCGAGACGCAGCAGTGGGTCCTGCTCCTCGCCCTGGGCCTGTTCGCCACGGCGATCCCCTTCACCTCGTTCCTGATCGCCGCCGAGGTGAATCCGGCAGCGCGGCTCGGCGTGGCCGCGTACTTCGTCCCGGTGGTCGCGGTGACTCTGGCGGTCATATTCCTCGGCGAGACCCTGACCCCGGCCGTGGTCGTCGGCGCCATTCTCATCATCGGCGGCGTGATCGTCACCGAGCGCTCCAGCCGCCATGTCCCGGTCCCCGGCGTCGATATCGCCGAGTGACACACCGGGGTCGCGTTTACCCTCCGACCATGAGTCAGCGGATCCTGGTTGCGGTGGCGTGGCCCTACGCAAGTGGGTCGCTTCATCTCGGGCATCTCGGTGGCGCCTACCTGCCTGCCGACATTTTCGCCCGCTACCACCGCATCGCCGGGAAC
>JBEVIF010000071.1:0-6610 GCA_040510795.1 Acidimicrobiia bacterium | reverse complement strand
GAGCAACTTCAGATTCGACAGGCTGCGGAGCGTCTACAACGCCACTTCTCGAGGACCCTCAACACCGAGACCATCGAACGATTCATGAACGACTCACTGGACACGCTCGTGGCACGGGCGACTACCAGCACTTGGATCCCGTTGCTGGCAGAGCGGCTCGCTCGAGACCGGCTGCGCGCCTTGGTCAGACTGGAAGCAGACCCGACAACGCTCAACCCGAGCATCCTCTTCCTTTGCGTCCACAATGCCGGGCGCTCACAGATGGCCGCAGGATGGGCCAGGAGACTCGGGGGAGATCGAGTCGACGTGTTCTCAGGAGGAAGTGAGCCGGCCGACGAGGTCAACCAGGCAGCCGTCACCGCCATGGCCGAGGTCGGAGTGAACATCAGCGGCGAGATTCCCCAGCCATGGGCCGACGAGATCGTCCGAGCCGCGGACGTAATCGTCACGATGGGCTGCGGCGACGCGTGCCCCGTCTACCCCGGCAAGCGGTACATCGACTGGGAGCTGGACGATCCGTCAGGTAAGACGGTTGAAGAAGTCAGGCCGATTCGGGACGAGCTCGAACGTCGTGTCCGGGGGCTTCTCGACGAACTGGTCGCTGACCCCTCCTCCACATAGCGCACCTGTCACTACGGAGGCCCCACAGAGGGCTACTCATCAGGGGGAGGTTGGTCGGCATCTGATCCCTTTTGAAACAGTTTCGCCAGCGCACCGAAGTTGGGCGCCCAGCCGACCCCGAACACCTTCGCCGAAACGGCCGGCCCTTCCGGGTTCCAGTACGTGGTCCGTATCCGGTCGATCGTCGGGACACGGAAGTCGTAGGGCACGAGGTCGGCCACTTTCCCGTGCCACGTTCTCTCACCCGGCGGCTTCCGAAGTTCCTGGATGATCGCGGCAACTCCGATGAGCGCGAGCGCCAGTCTCCAGATGTCTCTAACGTTTGTGGGCGTCGGCCTTCGGCTATCCATGGCACCCAGGCTACCGCTCCATGTCAGAGCCCGTTTCCGGGGCGACCTGCACGGAGAGCTCAGGGCCTTGGGTCCACCCGCCCAATTAGGATTCCTTCATGTCTGACGGTGCCAACTCCTCTTCTTCGATCTGCGACATCGCCGGCTGCACCACTCCCGCGACCGCCTCGCGATGGATCTCCATCGGTGAGGGCGAGAAGAGACACCTGGAGGTTTGCTGGAAGCACGAGGACGGAGATCTGACCGAACGCGAACTCGACGCGCTGAGTCGATGATTCTTCGCTAACCCGGCAGCCACCACGAGTCCGACCACGGCCCCCATCCAATCGCCCTACGTCTATGGGGCGAGGACAGGCTGGCCGACCAACACCGTTCGAACGAAGTCGGCTCGGTCCGGCGCCACCTGGAACCACGCCCACTTGCCTCGCTGCTCACGGGTGATCAAACCCGCCTTCACCAGCACCGAGAGGTGGTGACTGATCGTGGCCTGGCTTCGACTCAGCGGCTCGTTTAGATCACAGGCGCAGACTTCTCCCTCGGGAACGCTGGCGATCAGACTCAGAAGACGAAGCCGAACTGGATCAGCAACAGCCTTGAAGTCGCCTGCGAGCACCCGAGCCTCCCCTACAGAGAGGGTTTCTTCCGTCAGCGGGACACAGCATCCAGGCTCGTTCACGATGGTAAATCTAACATATTGACAGTCATCGATATAAGGTCTACGCTTAACGTATCGATCAATATCGATATGAAAGGTGGAGGGGTGAGCACCATCGAGATCCGTGAGGAAGTCCGAGAGCGTTATGCAAAGGTGGCTACGTCGGGGTCTTGTTGCGAACCGGAATGTTGTCACGACGAGACATTGGACAAGGACCTCACTGACGGCGCATACACCGCGACGGAACTATCGGCGATCCCCACCGAGGCGGCAGACGCGAGCCTCGGATGCGGAAATCCGACGGCGGTCGCCGACCTTGTCGAAGGTGACCGAGTCCTCGACCTGGGATCGGGCGGCGGCATCGACGTCTTGCTGTCGGCTCGTCGTGTGGGACCAACGGGATTCGTCTACGGGCTCGACATGACCGACGAGATGCTCGAACTCGCCCGCGCCAACGCCAGCGAAGCGGAAGCAACCAACGTCGAGTTCATCAAGGGTTACATCGAGGAGATTCCGCTCGATGCCGGGTCGATAGACGTTGTCATCTCCAACTGTGTGATCAATCTTTCCACCGACAAATCGGCGGTGTTCGATGAGATCCACCGTGTGCTTCGGGCCGGTGGAAGGGTCGGGATCACCGACATAGTCGCCAACGACTACCTCACCCCAGCACAACGCGCCGAACGTGGCAACTGGGTTGGATGCATCGCCGGAGCGCTGTCCTACAGCGAGTACCTCGCCCTGCTCGAGGGGGCCGGATTCGAGGACATAACCCTCGATCCCACGCATCAGGCCACAGACGGAATGGACTCCGTCGTCATCAAGGCGCGAAAGCCGGCTCCCGCCTATGAGATGAGCTCTTAGTGCCCAAGCCGATGTGTGCTGGCAGGCACCCGGGCGCTCGAAGGCTGCCCGGCTACTCCACTTGCGATGGTGAAGAAGCGCTGAGTCGACCTTCCCGAGTCGCCCTGTTCCAAAGCCGACGTTTGAAGGAGTCAGGCCAGTGCTACCCACGCTCACTCGTCATCGATACGCCCTTGCGCTGACAGGCGCCGCCGCCGCCTGGGGAGTTGCGACGGTCATCGCCAAGCGCGCCCTCACCGAAATCCCACCTCTAACCCTCCTCCCCATCCAACTCGGGATCAGCGTCGCTCTCCTTGCAACGGTGCTTGTCCTCCAGCGCCAGGGCCTGACGTTTCCCGCAGAGTTGCGGCGTCTCGGGCTCTTGGGTGTTCTCAACCCGGGAATCTCCTATGCCCTCGGCCTCATCGGACTCACCTACATCGCCGCCAGTCTCTCGGTGCTGCTCTGGGCAACAGAACCGATCATGATCCTGCTCCTCGCCTGGTTCATTCTCGGTGACCGGATCACCAAAGGTGTCGTGATCGGTGCCTCGCTCGCCCTGACAGGCGTGCTTCTTGTTGTCTTCGAGCCAGGTGGCCAGGGACAACCGGTTGGCGTGGCTCTTACCCTTCTCGGTGTTGCCGCCTGCGCCGTCTACACGGTGATCACAAAGAAATGGATGATCAGCGAGTCGACTCTCCAAGTGGTGGCTCTGCAACAAGTGAGTGCTCTAACGTTTGCTTTCCTGCTGCTCGGAGTCTCAGCTGCGGCCGGTTATCAAGCCACGTCCCTCTCGTTCTCAGCGGAAGCGTGGCTGAGCGCCCTCGCCTCGGGAGCGCTCTACTACGCCGCCGCCTTCTGGCTCTACCTCACCGGTCTCCGTCGCATCAACGCGGCGACCGCAGGGCTCTACATCAACCTGATCCCAGTATTCGGAATCGCGGCGAGCTATGTGCTGCTCGGCGAACGCCTCAGTGCTCGCCAATGGCTCGGTGCAATCCTCATCGTCACCACAATGTTCGTCGTGATAAGAAGCCAGTCCGTGGTCGATTCTTCGGCCCAGACGGTGGAGGTCTGATCCCGTATGAGAGACCTGCTGGTCTCTCACGCAACGAAGGCGATTGCCGTCAAATGGTCCCAATCGGCAGCATCGGGGACACTCGCATGAAATCTGAGCCGGGCATCGTGGGTGTTGGGACGCACCTGCCTACCCTGACGGTGGCGCTGCGGGACAAGGGGACGAACCGGAGATCCTTCGAGATCAAGCAGCTCGGGGACGCCGGTAGGTCCCATGAAGCACCCCGACAGTTGAAGCGAACCGGGATTGGCCTCAGTCAGCCGTCGACGTCTCGGTCCGATCCAGTGCCTCGAGAATGAGATCGAGGCCGAATTCGAACTCGCTGTCGTAGCTGTATTCGGATCTCAATGCGTGTTCTCCGATCTCGACGAGATGCGGGTACTCGTCCATCGTGACCTGCTCGAGGATGGATCCCGTCGACTCGGTTATCTCCTCCGAGCTGCCGATGGGCAGGCTGGTCTCTTGGATGACGTGTCCGTACACGAAGCTGTCGATCAGCCAGAAGGCGTGGACGGCGTTCTCCAAGGAGAAGCCTGCCGATCGCAGGTTCCCGAGGATCGCGTCCAGGTAGCGGAGGACGGTGGGTCCTTTTGAGCCGCGGGCCTCTAGGAGCCCGATGGCCCACGAGTGGCGACCGAGCACCGCGCGGGCCGAGATCGCCCGCCTCCTCATGGCCTCTTTCCAATCCGCTACCTCCCGTGGAGTTTCAATATCACCGACGACGAGTTCGATGATTCCGTCGAGGACTTCCTCCTTGTTGGTGACGTGTTTGTAGAGCGACATTGCCTCGACGCCGAGCTCAGCCCCCAGGCGACGCATCGTCAGGGCGCCGAGCCCCTCTCGATCGGCAACGTCAACGGCCGCTTTAAGGACCCGTTCTCTGGTCAGCGGTGGGCGGGGGAAGGTGTTCTTGATGTCAGTCACGACTTGACAAGCTTACTAAGTAACCCGTAGGATTACTTAGTAAGCCGAGATAGCGACGAAGGGAGTTGCAGATGTCCATTCAAACCCAGATGACGCCGAAGACCGCCGGCACCGAATTCGAACCGTTCAAAGTGAACGTGAGAATGAAAATCTCGGCGCTATGGACGGCGATGCTGTTCGTCTTCGCCTACGTCGACATCTTCAGCCTCTTTCGACCCGACTTCCGTGCCGACGTCGAAGCCGGGGTGGTCGGCGGGTTCACCGTCAACCATCCGTTCCTCCTGGTGACCACGATCTATATCGTGATCCCCAGCCTCATGGTGTTCGGCGCACTGGTCCTGCGGCCAAGAATCAACCGAATCGCGAACATTGCCTTGAGCATCCTCTACGCGATCACGATCATCGCCGGGTCAGTCGGCGAGTGGAGCTATTACGTCCTGGGCAGCGCCATCGAAGTCGCACTACTCGCGGCCATTGTCCATTACGCCAGGACCTGGCCAAGAGTAGATCCCACCTCCGTTGCCGGCCCAAGGGCCTGAGGGCGATGGCGTTGAATCCTCTCTCGGTCACCGACGCACCCATCATTCCTGGCGGTTACTGAGCAGGTGACGGACCACGGCTGGTCAGTTCTGCCCGTCCCTAATCCATCCCGTCCGTTCAGGAACGAAGCCCACCCGGCAGCCCTTCACGTCAAGATGTTCGTCCGCTTCGCTAAGTCTCCGTCAGGATTTGAGGGCACCAGATCTGGCGGCCATAGCGTCGGTTGTGATGACGAGCCGAGCCAAAGATCAGGCGAACCTGGGAGTCGATGGGTTCGCTGGGGCTTCTCATATTTCGATGTTCTTGGTTCCGCTGCGCGATTTCCTGGGTGCCGCCAACGTCGCGATCATCCTGCTCCTCGGTGTGCATGTGGTCGCAATAATTGGTGGAAGGTGGGGCGGGATTCTCGGTGCCACTGTCGCTGCCCTCTCGTTCGACTTCTTCTTCACAGAGCCCTATCTCCGCCTCGTGATCACGGACCGCCACGACATCATCACGGCCATGCTCCTCCTTGTCGCCGGGATAGCCACCAGCGAGTTGGGCGCCCTTCATGTACGACGGGAGCTCGGGCGGGGTCGTGATCGCGACCTCGGACAGGCGTCCTGAGTCGAACCGCGGGTTGGAGATCAGTCGCCCGAACCGCCATTGGTCCGGAGATGGAAGGGAACACTCGTGACTGCGATGCCCGCTTCAGCGGCCAAAATTCCCTTGATGGCAAGACCGGTCTGATTGTGCAGAAGTTGGGTGACCCGCCCTGGAACTATGAACTCGGGGATTACGGTGGAGATCAAGGTTCCAGGACTGGCAGCCCGTCTCCGATCACGGAGATATCTGACAAGCGGGCTCACGATGCTTCGGTACGGACTGGGAACGACGACGAGTGGGAACTCGTAGCCCGCTTCTGTCCATTGTCTCTCCAGCCGATCTCGCTGAGCCTCGTCGACGTCTATGTGAATCGCAGTGACTGGTGGCCCAAGACTCAGGGCGTAGGCGAGCGCTTCCCTGATCGGTCGGGTCATGTCGGACACGAGCACCACCTGTTCGACCTTTCGGGTCGGAACGCGGGGCAATTTGCTACGTCGGGAACGCATGGGGACATTCAGGTCAGTCACCGCCACGCCCGGCTCGAAGAGCAACCGGGACTTGATGGCGAGACTGTGACGGTGGGCGAATGGGGCGAGGATCGACCGGGTGCGGACGCGGTCGGCGAGGATCACCGTGATGATTGCCTCAGGGTGGGCGTCTCGCTCCTGACGAATCCGGCGCACGGCCCGTCTCGAGATCGAGTCTCTCTCACCGGGGATGATCTCCAGGGCGTGTCCGGGGTGGGCCGCATCCCACGTGTAGACGAGGTCGTCGGACTCGGGCTCCTCGGCATGGACACAGGTGACCGCAGTGGCGTTGACCAGCTCCGCATAACGCAGGGCTCGGTCGGTGCCTTCGTCGTGGTGTGCCACGAGGACGACGATCCTCGTCGGGCGAGGCTCGGCCTCGACCGGTACCAGTCTGAGTTGGGCCGCAACTCCCAGGTAGTGGCGGCGAGTGCTCAGCATGAGGCTGACGAGGATCGGCATCATGAGGATCACGATCCACGCCCCG
>JBEVIF010000070.1:0-3651 GCA_040510795.1 Acidimicrobiia bacterium | reverse complement strand
ACGGTGAGGGTGTGCTGCATCAGAGCTCTTCGCGCCGCATCACGACATGATCGTTCGAACCACCGGCGGGGACCATCGGAAAGCACATCTCCTCGCCGTCCACCACGACCTCGAGGACGACAGGGCGATCGTTGACGGACAGGACTTTCTCGATTGCGTTGTCGATCTCAGACGGATGGTCGACCCTCAGCCCGACACAACCCATCGCCTCGGCCAGTTTCGGATAATCGGGATAGGTGAATCCGAGGTCGACCGCGGACAGGCGTCCCCCGTAGAAGAGGTTCTGCCACTGCTTGACCATCCCATAGCCACCGTTGTTGAAGACGATGATCTTGACTGGGATCTCTTCCGTGGTGGCGGTGATCAGCTCCTGGCAGGTCATCTGAAAACAGCCATCACCATCGAGGGCGATGACCAGGTCGTCGGGTCGGGCCGCCTTGGCACCAACTGCTGCCGGAATTGCGAATCCCATTGTCCCCAAACCGCCTGAATTGATCCAGGATCTCGGCTCACGGAAGCCCCAGAACTGGGAGGCCCACATCTGATGCTGGCCGACGCCGGCGGCGACTACGGCATCTCCACCGGTGATCGAGTAGAGCCTTTCGATGAAATGTTGGACCTTGATCGGCCCATCCGGGTCCTGCTCGTAGGCGAGGGGGTACTGGTACTTCCACCGGCTGATCTGGGCGAACCAATCTTCTCGAGCCGGGGAATCGGCCACCTCGCGTCGGGCGCGGAGACCGCTCAGCAGATCGTTCAGCACCGAACGGGCGTCGCCGACGATGGGGACGTCGGCTGCCCTCACCTTGCCGATCTCGGCGGGATCGACGTCGACATGAATGATCTTGGCGTCGGGAGCAAAAGCGTTCGGGTCGCCAGTGACCCGGTCGTCGAATCTCGCACCGAGGCTCACCAGGACGTCGGATTTCTGGATGGCGGTGGTGGCGGTGTAGAGCCCGTGCATGCCCGGCATACCCAGAGCGAGGGGATGGTCGTCGGGGAAGGCACCACGGGCCATGAGGGTGGTGACTACGGGGGCGTTCACGGCCTCGGCGAAGGAGAGCAGCTCGGGGGCGGCCCCAGCTTTTATCACTCCGCCGCCGACGTAGAGCACCGGTCGCTCGGCCTTTTCGATCATGTCGAGAGCGGCCCGGACCTGCATCGGATGCCCCGAGACGGTCGGCTTGTAGCCGGGGAGATTGTTCAGATGTGGCTCCCGCCACGTGGTGACCTGCTTGAGGACGTCCCTGGGGATGTCGACGAGGACTGGCCCGGGCCGTCCGGTGGAGGCGAGGTGGAAGGCCTCGTGGATCAGGTTCGGGATGTCGTCGGCGTCGGTTGCCATGTATGAATGCTTGGTGCAGTGCATGGCGAGACCGGTGGTGTAGGCCTCCTGGAAGGCGTCGCTCCCGATCGCCGATGTGGCTACCTGCCCGGTGATGGCGACGATCGGCGTCGAGTCCATCAGGGCGTTCTGCAATGGAGTGATCAGATTGGTCGCTCCGGGCCCGGAGGTAGCCATCACCACGCCCACCAGTCCAGTGGCCTGGGCAAAGCCCTCGGCCATGTGCCCGGCGCCCTGCTCGTGCCGGGCCAGCACATGCCTTATTGGACTGTCAAGGAGGGGGTCGTAGGCAGGGAGAATGGCACCTCCGGGCACGCCGAAAATGATCTCGACCCCTTCGTATTCCAGGCTACGAAGAAGTGAGTGTGATCCGGTGAAGTTGGTTGGTTCTGTCATGGTGTCGGGTAACAAAAAACCCTCCGGGGTGGAGGGTTGAGCGCACGCAGGTCTGTTTGCGCGCGCTACACGATAAGAAGGAGTACGTCGGTGGCGGCGAACAACTGTCTCATGTGTGGATTCCAAGTAAACAACCTGCCCGTACTCATGTCAAGAACATCGGGCGATCCCTGCGTTCCCTGAACCTTTCTGGAGGCAAAATGGGGGCATGCGTGAGTACGGGGCGGTGGAGATGGGGGGAACCAGGACGTCGTGCGCTGCTGGTTCGTCACCGGAAGACTTGTCGAGGAAAGTCACCTTTCCCACGACCGGGCCTACGGAGACCCTGGAGAGGGTGGTCGAGTTCCTGCGGGAACAACCACCCGTAGCGATCGGGATCGCCGCATTCGGGCCGCTGGGCCTCGTTGGCGGTCGTATCGGGGTCACACCCAAGGACGGCTGGTCGGGGACAGACCTTGTTGGTCCGGTGAAGAATGCGATCGATGTCCCGATCGGCCTGGACACCGATGTCAACGGCGCAGCGCTCGGCGAGAGCCGGTGGGGTGCCGCCCGGGGGTTAGGCACCTTTGTCTATGTCACCGTCGGCACCGGGATCGGTGGCGGTGCTCTGGTCGATGGTGAACCAATCCACGGGTTGGGGCACCCCGAGATGGGCCACATCTGGGTGCGACGTCATCCAGACGATGACTATCCCGGCATATGCCGACTCCATGGGGACTGTCTCGAAGGACTGGCCAGCGGCCCGGCGATCGAGGGTCGGTCGGGGATCCGGGGAGAAGCGCTATCGGGATCCGACCTGGCGAAGGCCGCCGACTTCGAGGCCTTCTATCTAGCCCAGATGATCCGGAATCTCGTGTACATCCTGGCTCCGGAGCGAGTGATAGTGGGCGGGGGCGCATCACGTCTACCCGGCCTGATCGACCGGGTCAACCAGAGTTTGATCGACGAGTTGTCCGGATACCCGGGGCTCGCGGAGCACGAATCGGGGTTCGTGGTTTCACCCGGGCTGGGCGACATGTCGGGTTTGGCCGGGGCATTGGTCCTCGCCGCGCGAGCCTTCGATCGGGCTATGTCGTCCGAGTGACTTTGTGCAGGCCCCGGGGTTGCTCCGGGTCGAGATCCTTGGCCAGCGTGAGGTGGTAGGCGAACAGCTGGCCCAACACGACTGCGGGGATTGGGGACAGCCATTCTTCGATCTCGGTTTCGAGCTCGAGGGCACCGGGTGCAATCTCTGCCAATCTGGCGTCGTTCCCGATCGCGACCAGGGAGGCTCCGGCCTCCTTGCATCGACGCAGAACCTCGATCACATCGTCGATCGCCGGGCCACGAGCCGCGACGGCGAGCACCGGATAACCAGGCTCGAGGACCGCGATCGGCCCGTGGAGGAAATCGGCGGTAGAGAAGGGCTGGGCCACTACCTGGGTGAGCTCCTGGAGTTTGAGCGCCCACTCGAAAGCGGTGGCTTGGTTGAAGCCGCGGCCCAGCACGGCGCAATACTCCATCCCGGCGTGTGCCGTCGCTGTCTCCGCTGTCCGACTCTCCTGGTGCAGGGCGTGCTCGACCAGGGAAGGAAGGCCTTCGAGAGTCCCGCTTGCCCCGGACATGGCTTCCGATATCAATGCCACCACCGTCAACTGGGCGGTGTAGGTCTTCGTGGCGGCCACTGCCCGTTCCTCGCCCGCATCGAGGTCGATGACGACATCGGCCACCTCGGCAAGGGGGGAGTCGGGCTCGTTGGTGATAGCGACAGTGGGCTGACCTTGCACGCGGCCTTCCTCTAGGACGGAGACGATGTCGGGCGACTCACCGCTCTGAGAGATCCCGACCACCAACGCCCCTTCGAGGCGAGGAGGGCGGTCGTAGACCGAGAAGAGGGAGGGCGTCGTGAGGCCCACCGACAGCCCGTTGCG
>JBEVIF010000069.1:0-7959 GCA_040510795.1 Acidimicrobiia bacterium | reverse complement strand
TCTCGTACTTGCTTTCCGGGATCTTCGTCTTCCACTTCAGCAGCCAGTCGTTGGCGGGCGGTGCCAAATCGATCCTGGGAAATGCCAAGCTGTTGGTCAACATCAGATTTCCGCGTTTGATCCTGCCCATTGCCTTCCTCCTCGAGTCGACCTTCGGTTTTCTCGCCTCCCTCATCGTCTTCTATCTGATCGTCATCCCGTTCGCCGACGTGCGCCCTGGGCCGCAGATTGTGTTATTGCTGGTGGCCTTGCCAGTGCAGGTCATATTCAACATTGGCCTGGCCGCCGCCACCGCGCGGCTGGCCGTGCCTTTTCGCGACATCACCAACTTCATTCCGTACCTCAATCGGATCTGGCTTTATTGCTCACCCATCATCTGGCCCCTGACGATGATCGATAATGCATCGCCGACCGCCCAGACTCTCTTCCGTCTCAATCCGATGTTCCCGATGATCGCGGTATATCGCAGCGCCCTTCTCGGCTACCCGTTGGAACGTGCCGATGTGGTCGCGATGGTCGCATGGTGCTTCGCGGTCGGAATCCTCGGCATCGCCATGTTCATCAAGTACGAGGGGCGAATGGTGAGGTACCTTTGAGCACCCCCGCCATCAAGGTGGAGCATGTCTCGGTGCGATTCCGTCCCTTTGTCGACCGGCGTCCCACCTTGCGTCGCTCCTTGACCACCTTCCGACATAAGGAGACCCAGCTGGTCGAGGCGCTCAAGGGAGTGTCATTCGAGGTGCAGAAGGGCGAGGCGTTCGGCCTCGTCGGCCAGAATGGCGCCGGGAAGAGCACGCTCCTTCGGGTCATCGCCCGGACACTGCGGCCAGATGAGGGCCGAGTGGTGGTCCGAGGTCGGATGTCGACGCTCCTCCAACTCGGGGTTGGGTTCAATGCCCAGCTCTCCGGAAGCCGCAACATCTATCTCGGGGGCCTCGTGGCTGGGCTGACCAAGAACGAGATGGACGAGAGGTTCGACGAAATCGTCGAGTACTCGGAGCTCGGCGAAGCGATCTACCGTCCCATGAAGACTTACTCGTCGGGGATGTTCTCCCGGCTTGCCTTTGCGGTGGCCATGCATCTCGACCCCGAGATCCTGCTTCTCGACGAGGTCCTGGCCGTCGGTGACGAGGGCTTCAAGCAGAAGAGCAAGGCGTCCATGCACGAGCTCCTCGGACGATCCGGCAGCATCGTCTACGTGAGCCACGCGGTGAAACAGCTGGCCGATTTCTGCGATCGGGCCGCCTGGCTCAAGGATGGCGAGCTCGTGGCGATCGGTGATGCCGGGGAGGTCGTCTCGGAGTATCGGGACTTCGTTCAGCGGCGCAGGAAAGAGCTGAGGGCCCAGGGTCTGGCGTGAGCAGCTCGCCCGGAGGTGCCTCGCCCCAGCCCTCGACCCCAAGCGGCGATGAAGAGTCGGCCCGGCAGGAGCCGGACGTCGATTCCGAGCTGACCAGCGTCGTCGAAGAGTTCCGGGGCATACGTGCCGATCTGGTCAGCCGCCTCGATGACGAGATCGTTCGCTCGCGGGAACTGAAACAAGCCCTGAGCGAAGCAGAACGCAAGATCGAGTCGATCTACGAGAGCAAGACCTGGACGGCGGGCAGAGCATTGCGCCGACTGGCTCGGCCGTTTTCACCGGCGACGGATCTGAAATCGCCCTCGCGGTCGGTTGCCACCGAGAAGACCCGCGAGAGTGTTTTCGTCGAAGCGTCGCCTCCAGCCGATCCGCATCCGCTCTGGAAGGAGTACCAGGCTGAGATCGCTCCCTCCCTCGAGCCTGACGATGCCGGGGCCGTCTTCATGGTCTCGACGACCGGCTTTGGCGAGGGTCGCGGCGATCTATTCGTCGCAACCGGGCTCGGACGGTATCTACGCCGTCGCCAACTCAGGGTTGGCTATCGAGACCAGAGAAACTGGTACCAGACCTCGCCCGGCGCGCGATGGATTGTCGCGATGCTGCCTGCGTTCCGGCCCTCCAGGTTGCCGCCAGCATCGAGGGTCATCGGGTGGGCCCGCAGCGAGTTCATGAATTGGCTCACCCATCCCGAACTGGATCGATTCGATGCCATCCTCTGCTCTTCCCCCGCGGCCGCGGCTGAGCTCGAGCACTTCTTCGCCGGCCCGGTCCATGTCCTACCCGTCGGTGTCGACCTCGAGCTGTTCCAGCCCGATCCGCGCCCCACCGAGCACCGAGTTGGAGTGGTGTCGACCGTGAACCAGTGGGGGAGAGAGCGCGAGGTATATCGAGCACTTCGTTCGGGGCCTATCGACTTTTCGCTCCGAATCTATGGCCAGTCGGTTGGGCTCCCGTCGGAGCTGGCACGCTTCGACCAGGGCCCCCTGCACTTCTTCGAGCTCCCCAGGGTGTATTGGGGCGCTCGGGTCGTGTTGGACGACTTCAATCGAACCACCGTCGGATGGGGCGCAGTGAACAGCCGTGTATTCGAGGCGATTGCGGCTGGTGCGCTCCCTGTGACGAACTCGGAGCGGGGTCTCGACGCGCTGGGCCTGGGGGACGTGCCGACCTATTCCTCTGCAGAAGAGTTGAACCCACTGGTCGATCGCCTGCTTGGCGATGCCGATGGGACCCAGGCTTTGGTCGACAAGCTGGGCGGAGTGGTGAGGGAGCGCCATTCATTCGAGGCGCGGGCCGAGGACTTGGCTCGGATCATTGAAGCCATCGCCTGACGGAGGTACGAAGGCGATCTATGGCGTCGGGAGACTGATCGTGGTGTCCATTGCGATCGTTCCGTCTGTGATCACGAAGCGAACCACTGCTCCGTCAGGAAGGTGATCGTCACCCTTGTCGTAGAAGTGGTAGTAGCGGACCTCTCGCTCAGGCGGGGCGGGGTCGAGGAGGGAGGTCCGGCCGTCACGGGGCTTGAACTGGAGGTCGACGGAGTCGAAGACTGTCGGCATCACATCGGTCAGCTCCGCGGGATAATCGGAGATCTCGAGCTCGCTGGTCGAGCCTCTGCCGGCGGGCTTTATCAGCAACAGCGAGCGCGAGCGAGCATCGCTCCACTGCGTTCCATAGAAATTGCTCGGGACTCGTTCCAGCCTTCCTTCCTCGGTGAGTTCGAACTGCGCCCCATGGTCGGACTGAATGACGATTGTCGAGCCGTCGAATCGGTCCAACGCACGCAGTTCCTCCAGGAAGAGGCCGATCAGGTGCGTCGCGCACTCTGCCTGGTCGGCCGGCGCCGTCTCGATCTCGGAGCCGTATCGGCAATCCCCAGATAACACGTAGGGGAAATGGGGCAGGAGCATGTGCACCAGTGAGTAACGACCGGTGGCAGGCAGCTGGCGTTCTCGATTCATAAAGGTGCGAAAGCCCTCGGCGGCCAGCGGTGGGCCATTGTCGGGGAGGAGGTTCTGTCCGCTGAGCTGCACATAGTCCTCCGGTGGTATCAGACGTCTGGCGATCGCGCCTGGCAGCCTGGAATGAACCCACAAAGATGCTGCCAGCTTGTCGTAGTTGGAGCCCGGATCGAAAGGGATCATGTCTTTGAATAGCAGGGTCTGGTCGAACGGGTCCATAGAAAGGTAGATGGACCTGGAATGGGTGTAGGCGGTTATGGAGTATCCGGCACGGCGAAGCTGTTCCAGACTCGAGTCGGCTCCGCGAAGTGCAGCATTCACGAAGTCTCGGGGGTTGGTGCTGTAGTCGTAGCTTGCCGGGGCGAATATCGATGCCATCGACATCTGGGTGCGCCCCCACTGGGTTCGGGCATCGGGGAAGAACGTGAAGCCGGCCAAGTCGGCTTTCGCCTCTGCGTCAAGCGTCGTTTCGAACATCTCGGTTTGGAACTCGTCGAACACGATGTGGTACACGTTGGGCAGGAAAGACGAGGTCACAGCCGGCGTCAGGAGTGAGCCTTCCGTGCTCGACTCTCCTGCGTCGGCCCGGCCTACTTCCAGCGACGTTGCAACCACCAGTCCCACCAGCACCAACGCGCTGAACGTCCCGATGTCACCGAAAGGCGCATGGCGGGAACGAGATAAGAAATAGGCGCCGGCGACGACCGCCGATGCCGCTATCAGGCCACCCAGAGCGCGTCGCCAGCCCAACATCGTTGTATAGAGAAGCCAACCGGGTGTCACCAGGATGTAGCAACAGAACAGAAACCGACCGATCGCGGATGCGGACAAGGCCCAAAGGACCATCCCAATGGAAACAACGGCCAGAGCCGCTAGATAGAGGAGACGTCCTGCCGAGTAAGCATTACCGAAATAATCCGAGTTTCGACCAATCAGGCTCACGGCCGGCAGCGCGAAAATGACCAGCCCAGGTGCCACGATGGCCACGATCACCAACGGAGTGAGCCGCGGCCGTTGCCGGGTTCCTCGCAGACCAGGAGTTCTGCTCGAGGATTCCGTATCCAAACTCGCCATGGCGCACCATTTCCGGCTCTGCTCTCCAGCGGGATCAGGTGTGCCCCCGTTGCGAGGATGGCGCCGCTGGTCGAAACCGGGCGATGCTACAGGTTGGAAGCGTTCCGATCCGTCAGCCGGACAAGGGGGACCGGCGAAGGAACCCTGCCATCTGGCCTCGTGTTACCAAATCGTCCGGGCAGAACCGGTCGTTGTCAGGCGGGTTGCAGCCGAGAGTGATCCCGGCTCGGGCGACCTTGTTGATGGCGCTCTGGAAGATCGAGGTGCGGTCGTCACCGAAGTAGTCGGTCCCCGCGGGGGCAAGGTCGAATGTTCTCGCCAAGAAGGCAGCCATCTCTCCGCGAGTGATTGCGTCGCCCCCGCAGTAGGCACGAGGTGCGCAACCTTGCGTGATCCCGGATTCGAAGAGCTGATTGGCAGCGTTCTCGTAGAACTCGCCCTCGTCGTCTGTGAAATGATCCGCACCGGCAGGCGGAAGATTCAGAGCGCGGGCGAGGAAGACGGCCATCTGGCCTCGAGTCACACTGGCATCGGGACAGAATCTGGAGTTCAGCGGTGGGTTGCATCCCTTGGTGATTCCCTCGCTGGCCAGCCAGCGGATTGCAGATTCGAAGGTATGCCCGTGGATATCGAGGAACGAACCGAACCTGGCCTCTCTTTCCTGGACCCAGGCGTCCATGCGGCCATCGAAGATCCATGACACCGCGCTTGGTGGGCTCCAGGTTCGATAGCCCTCTCGGATGGCAGGATCGAGCTGGCCGTTTATGAGCACCCGAAAGTCAAGGTCTCTCTCCGGCCGATTGCGATTGAAATAGATGGCTCCTATCACCTGGTCGTGCGCTTTCAGCCTGGTGAACATGTCATCGAGCCATTGGTCTCGCGACTCGCCTCGGGGACCGGTCTCGATCGATGCCGTCTGCGTGATAAGGATCGGCTTTGTCAGCGAGACCTGCGCACGGAGGGCGTCGATGTACCGTCCGAAGGTGAATTCGTAATTGCGCCACGCCGGGTTGCCATTGTTGATCATGGCGAAACCGATCAGATCGACGACCCCGTCGCCTGGGTAGTAGACGTCATAGTTGTCGTCGTGGCTGCTGTCCCCGTAGGGGGCGAACACGAACCGGACCTGTCGGGGTGTGAGGCCCTCTTCGATCAGGGCGGCCCGAATCTGCCGGTAGCCAGCCTTGAACATGTGCGGCTGGCCCGACCAAGGGTGATTGGCGTTCATCTCCGGCAGCGGGGCGACCAGCATGGTCCGACCGGGACGACCCCGGAGCCAGCCGGCGAGGGCATTTCGCATCTGCTCCAACTTGGTGTCGTACGTCCCAGAGTTGAGGCCGGCGAGATCATCGGCGTGGATTTCGAGGTATGGGATGAGCCCGAGACCCTCGAGTTCGGTGAGCTGATCTACGACCGCCCCATCTGTCCAATTCCTCTCCAAGTCGAGGAAGAGCTGATAGATCGCGGGGGTCTTCCCTACCTGCTGGGTGAAGACGGGTATCTCATCTCGCCACTCCGGACCAGAGGCGATGCCGAGGAGCATCGGTTTGTCCGTCGCCGCATTGACAGGTGTTGCCATTGGCGCCAACGTTCCGAGGCCGAGTGCCGCGGCCAGTATCAACCGATGGATTCGATGGCGGGTGGGCAAGGACATCCAGACTGGTATCGGAAGCTGAGCGTTCCGACCAAAGAGTTCGGTGACCCACCTTAACGCAAGGTTGATTTTGGGCTACCGAACCGTCCCGATAGGCTCAGCAGTTGTGGGATGAAGGCCTCGTCGACGGAGGACGATTCACTCCCCTCGCCGCCTTTCGGCCAAGTTTGATGGTTTCCATCGTGGGATCAGCCGCCGGCCGCCATACGAAGGCACGTGTATCTGAAGATCGGATGGGACCCGGTCGCCTTCGGTGATGCTGAATCGGGACTTGAGGACCGTCGGCCTCGAAGCCCTGCCAACCCACGCATCGAAGATCGAACCGACATCGAGGGCGACACAGCCTGACTCCTTGAGCCACTGGCAGTAGACCTTGCCAGGTATGCCGGCCCCGACCAGGACAAGGGTTCCAGGGGGGAAATCGAACTCCGATCTGATCGTGCGATATCGATCCGGAACATGTTCGCCCGGTCCCGGGACCACGACGTGCTTGTCGGGCACGATCACTGTCCTGGTCTGGATACTGAATCGGCGCGCCACCATCTCGCCGAGCTCGGGCCTCGAGGTGACCAGTCCAACTTGATTCACGTCTTGCAGGATCTGGTTCAGGGCTCCTGTTGCCAACAGGTCCCAGTGAATCCAGGCGCTGCAAAATTGCTGATCTTCAGCCCACTCGATGCTCCGCAAGACCTGATGAAGGAGGGCCAACCGTCTGGCCCCTATGGCCTTCAGGTCCTCGATCTCTTCTGGTCTGATCCTGATGGCAGAGATCACGGTGTCTCGGACTTCGGTGGCAGAGCGCTGTAGCAGGTCAGGCGGGAGGGTCGTATTGACGAGGTCGTCTCGAATGCCCACGACGTCGGCGCCCCGAACCGCCATCTCGAGGTCCTGCTTGACCAGGCCCACGTCACGCAAGGTCACTCTTTCAGCCCCCCAGTGGCTGTGCAGGTAGGCGAGGTCTTGAAGCCCCATGTCTTCTCCGAAAGAGAGCAGGACAGCCTCCCCGTCGCCGAGCCTTATCAAGCTGAAGGGATCACGGTCGGAGACCGCCGTGCGTACCGTTTCGATGGCTTCCGAATCGCTGAGCAGAGCGAACTCGCAAGTTGGGTAGACAGGCATGACCCGATCACCCCTGCCGACAAATGGACGATCGCACCACACGGACAAACGGCGCATGACAAGGCCACTTCGTCGGGGGGGTCATTGGGCGACACCTTAACCGCAGAAGGTGTCATCGAAAGATGACACGACGAGGCTCCGGGAGCCACGGAAATCCCGCGTCCGCTATAAACGTCGAACATTCGGGAGACCCCGCGGATCGAGGCGATCGGGGTCGATGGGCGAGCTCCGACGAAGGAGAAGCTGATTGAGCGAGGACGAAATCTCACGTCTGTCTCAGGATGGGCTCGCTGATCAGAAGATAAACGTGTCCCAGTGGGTCTCGAAGGAGATGAAAGACACCGGCTGGGGGAACAAAGATGTTGAGCCACGCATCCTGTTGCTCCATGTTCCCAAGACTGGCGGCACGTCGCTCCGCAAAATGCTCCAGGCACATGTGAGCTCAAAGCTCACTTTTCTCAGCGCGGGGAACCATCAGTGGCTCGAACGAAGCCCAAGCGAGCTCAGTCGATTCAGGCTCTTCGTTGGTCACAACTTCCTGGAACCTCTCTACGTCTTGCCAGACGTGAGATGGGTCACTGTGCTCGCCGTTAGAGATCCGATGGCTTGGTGGCGGAGCTTCTACAAGTTTCGAAGGCGGCAGGTCGCCTCGGACTGGCGTGAAGATCGCATCACGGAGGTGACCTTCGATGAGTGGGTTTCTTCCCAGACCGACCAAAAACTGAGCAATCCGCAGTCGTCATGGTTGTTGACCAGGATCCGGATCATGTTCGACAGCCCGTTTGCCC
>JBEVIF010000068.1:0-9955 GCA_040510795.1 Acidimicrobiia bacterium | reverse complement strand
CGGCCATCGACACGGCCTCGTCGGGCAGGGCGGCGCGACCGCTGACCTCGAGTGCCAGGGCAGCGCCGAGCACGACCGAATCCCGGTGCGGGCTCTGCTCGCCCTCCAGGACGTCGAGCAAGCGTCTGGCGTTGTGCTCCGGCGAGCCACCGGCCAGGTCATCCATCTCGCAACCGGCCATCCCGACGTCGGTCGGGTGCCGGACGGATTCCTCGACTGTGCCCGGTCGCACGTCGAAGAGGATGAACTCACCCAGGGGGGAAGGCTCGTCCCAGCCACCCGCCCCGTGTACGACGAATGCTCGGTCGATGTCGAGTCCGGATAGGGCCCCAGCCATGAGCCGGGCAGCGGTGGGGTCGAAGGCACCGATCACCATGTTGGGCGGAGCCGCCGGATTGGTGAGGGGCCCGAGAATATTGAACACCGTGCGCACTGCCAGCGCACGGCGGACCGGGCCCACTGCGGCCATCGCTGGGTGGAAGTAGGGGGCGAACAGGAATGTGAAGCCGGTGGTGTCGAAGAGCCGCCGCACCTGGTCCTCATCCATGGGAATAGGAAGCCCGAGGGCCTCGAGAACATCGGCACTCCCGCTGACACTGGTCATCGAGCGATTCCCGTGTTTCACCACTGGGACTCCACTCGCCGCCGCCACAATCGCCGACCCGGTTGAGAGATTCAAGCTGCCCGAGCGATCGCCACCGGTGCCAACTACGTCGACGGCACCGGTGACATCGACCTGAGGATCGGTGGCAAGGTCCCGCATTGCCCGAGCAAACCCCCGCACCTCATCCGGGGTCTCGCCCTTGGCTCTGAGGGCGGCGAGGACGCCGCCGGCGACGGCCGGATCCATCTCGCCCCCCGTGAGCTGGTGGAGGAGGTCCACGGCCTCCTGTTCGGTGAGGTCGTTGCCTCGCAGGAGTTCTTCGAGCACGTGGCTCATCGCACCGCGCCCAGATCGAGAAAGTTGCGCAGGAGCAGCTCGCCGTGCGGCGTGAGCACGCTCTCCGGATGGAACTGGACACCTTCGACCGGCAACGACCTGTGACGGATCCCCATGATCACGCCATCGGAGGTGAAGGAAGTCACGACGAGATCTGAGGGGAGATCGCCCTCCATCACCGCCAGGGAGTGGTAACGCCCCGCGTCGAACGGGTTCGGGAGACCGGCATAGATCGAAGCGGAGTCGTGATACACCGGCGACGCCTTGCCATGCCTCAACTCCTGCGCGTGGTCAACGGTGCCGCCCATTGCGGTGGCGATCGCCTGATGACCAAGGCAAACGCCGAGAATGGGCACTTGATCGAGGAAGCCCGAGATCAGCTTCATCGATTCCCCGGCTGCCTCGGGTCGCCCCGGGCCTGGTGAGACGACGAGGTGGGTGGGTTCGAGGTCGCGGGCTTCGTCCAGACTCACCCCGTCGTTGGTTCGCACCATCACCTCTGCGCCGAGGATCCGCAATGCCTGCACCAGGTTGTAGGTGAACGAGTCGTAGTTGTCGACAAGGAGCACCCGGCTCATAGCCCACCTGCGGCTATCTCGAGGGCGCCACGCATCGCACCTGATTTGGAGAGGACTTCCTCCCACTCGGCCGAGGGAACGCTGTCGGCGACGATGCCCGCACCGGCCTGATATGTGTAGCGGCCCTCGCTCATGACGATGGTGCGAATGGCGATCGCCTGGTCCATCGTCCCTCCATGCCCGAAATAGCCGACGGTCCCTGCATAAATCCCTCGGGGAACCGGCTCGAGCTCCCGCAACAACTCGAGGGCCCGGATCTTGGGGGCGCCTACCACGGTCCCGGCCGGGAAGGCAGCGGCAAACAAGTCGAATGCATCGCCGCCCGTCTCCATGATCCCGCTCACCCCGCTGACCAGATGGATGACGTGGCTGTATCTCTCGATGGCACGATACGGATCGACCTTGATCGAGCCGGGCACCGCGACCCTGCCCAGGTCATTGCGAGCCAGGTCGACAAGCATCACATGCTCGGCCGCCTCCTTGGCATCGCCGATCAGCTCTTCCTCTGCGATCCGGTCGCGTTGCTCGTCGTTGTGACGAGGCCTGGTCCCGGCGATGGGCCGCAGTTCGGCCACGGTCCCCCGCAGCCTGACCAGCGCCTCCGGCGAGGACCCGATCACCTTGGTTTCGCCCAGGTCACAGAAGTACATGTACGGAGAGGGATTGAGGAGTCGAAGGCCTCGGTAAACGGTGAATGGATCGAGGTCGGTCTCCCCGGTGAACTGGACCGAAGGGACGATCTGATACACGTCGCCCTCACGAATGTGATGACGGGCACGTTGCACGACGTCCTCGTACTGCTGCTTGTCCATCGAGCCGGCGGCAGGCTCGAACCCGCCGGTCCGGCCCGAGCCCGGCAGTCCACTGGAGAGCAACGAGATCACCTCGCGACGCAGGGAAAGACGGTCGGAGTCGGGCCCGTCGTGGAGCAGCGCGGCTCGTCGACTCAGATGATCGAAGACGATGACGCTGGGTGGCCCGTACAACTGGATCTCCGGGCGAGGGCTCGGCGGAGGGGCCCATCCGGCGAGACGATGGGCCACGTCGAAACCGATAGCCCCGACGAGCCCACCGTGGAACGGGATCGACGTCGAGATCGGGCCTGGCGCCGGTGCCTCCACGAGAATCTTGCGCAAGCCGTCCACGAGCCCCTGTATCGACCCGTCGGTCTCGACATGAGTGGTCCCGGCATGGATCGTCCTCCCGTCGCTGCGCACATCGAGGCCAGGGCCGAACCCGATGAACGAGAACCGTCCGACCTGATCACCCTGCTCCACACTCTCGAGGAGGAAGCGCGGGCCCAAAGGGGCAAGCTTGAGGTACACCGAAGTAGGGGTGTCCAGGTCGGCCGGTATGTCGAAGATGTTGTTCATGGGCTCCTCCGCCGGTCCGGCGTCTGGGCCTCGAACGAGAAAACCCATCTGCCGGATACCGGAGATGGGTTCGTAGGGATCAGAGAGCGGGGACTATCCGACCGAAGCCACCTCCGGCGCGCGCCAAGCCCACCACCGGGTTCCGTCGGCATGCGAGAGGTTCTGTCGGCTCATCCGGGCGGAACGCTACGCGTCCCCCGCTGCGCCGTCAACCCCCGACCCGATTCATCCCGGCCAGAGTCTGCTCCACATCCTCGTCTGCCACCGGCGGGTAGAAAACCATCGTGTAGAGGTCGCAGCGCTCGCCGGGGGCCTCGAACCAGCCGGCCACCCACGTACCGTCGGGATGAGGGCCTACCACCCCTCTCGTCCCGTCGATGAGCATCGCGCCCCGATCACCCGGCCATTCCACCGCAGGGAGAGCACCCCGTATCAAAGCGATAGCTACCACATCATCCCTGCCCCAGAGGGTGGCACTGCTCCCCGGCACCGAGGTCCACACGTCGGGCTCGATCTCCTCGGCGTCGAGCACCGCCGTACCGACACCGACCGGCAGGAAGCTGAGCTCGTAGGGCGGTCGAGGGCATTCCACGGGTGGCGCCGTCGTAGTCGGGGCGAGGGTCGTGGTGGTCACCGCTTCGATCGTGGTCGTCGACCCCGAACCGCTGTCGGAACAAGCGATGAACAGCACCAAGAAGAGAGGGAGAGAGCGCTTCATCCGCGAGGCGGATGATATGGCGGCAGGGTCAGCCGGGCGAGGATCGGGGCATCGCCTTCTCGACGAGCGGGGCGAGATCTCGAACGGCAGGCCCGTGGATCACCTTGCCTTCGACATCGAAACGCGACCCATGACACGGGCAGTCCCAGGTCCGCTCCGCATTGTTGAACTGCACCTGGCAGCCGCGGTGAGTGCAGATGGGCGAGACGGCGTGAACCGCGCCGTCATCGTCACGGAAAGCAGCCGCCTTGTGCCCATCGATCGATACGACGTCTCCTGAGCCGGGGTCCACGTGCTCCAACCCGCGCAGATCCGATGGGAGCACTCGGCCCGTGAGCAGGCTCTTGGCGAAACCGGCGCCGGCCTTGAGCAAGCCGGGTGCGGCCTTCTTGAGGGCGGACCGTTTTGAATCGAAGACGCTCGCCAGCGAGTTGTCCCGCCCCATGGCCAGGTCGACCATGATCGCGGCGGCAACGCTCCCGTTTGACATCCCCCATTTGGCGAAACCGGTAGCCAAGAAGACCCGGCCCGACGAACCAAGGGGACCCACGAAAGGAAGGCCATCGACGCTTCGATAGTCATGCGCCGACCATCGATGGTCGACCTTCGGCGCTCTGAAGCGGTCCCGGGACCACGATGCCAGAGCCCCATAACGATCCTCGGTGTCCACGTCTTGTCCCGAGGGGTGAGCCTCCCCACCCACGATCGTGTACCCGTCGCCCGTGGACCGGATGGAGCGAATCGGTTGATCGACGCTTATGTACATGCCAGATGGCGGCTCACCCGGGGATCGAAAGGCGACCGCATAAGACCTGGAGGGGGTCATTCGGGCGAAGTACCCACTGGTATCGACAAACGGGATGTGGGATGCAACAACGATCACCTCGGCGGAAACGGTCCCGCCATCGGTGACCACCTTCCCCGCCGCAGCATCGAGATCTATTGCCCTGGTTTCCTCGAAGATGGCGCCTCCATCAGCGAGGATCCCCCGCATGAGTCCCAGGCAATAGTTGCGAGGATGGAACTGCGCCTGATTTTCGAGACGGGCCGCCCCCGTGATCTCAAACGGAAGATCTGACTCCGTCGTGAACGAGACACCGAGACCCGCCCGTTGCGCCGCCTCGACTTCGGCCTCGATCTTGGCGAGCCCGTCGACGTTCTCGGCGTAGGTCAGGGCGGGAGCAGTCCGCATATCGCAGTCGATGTGCTCGTACTGGGCTCGACCACGGATCATTTCCAGGCCTTCGAGGTTGGCTGCGGCGTAAGCAGCCGAGGTCTCGTCACCCCACCGCTCGGACAGCTCGGTGTAGATGGTGGACTGCAGGGCGGTCACCTTCGCTGTCGTCAGCCCGGTGACTCCCGAGCAGACCCTGCGGGACTCGATGACCGCGACAGTCAGACCTTGCTCGCTAAGGAGGCGAGCGGCGGTCAGACCTGTGATCCCGGCCCCGATCACCACCGCCTGAACCGTCATGTCTCCTCGAAGAACCGGACGCTCGGGCCACTCCGACGTCGCCATCCACAGCGAAGGATTGATCGTCAGTTCTCGAGGCTCCGAGTTGGCTGGATCCATGCGTTACGGCACATACCCGCGGTGGGGAAGCGGTGAAACGCCCGATCATTCAGCGTCCTTAACGGAGACGCCGCGGATCGACTAACTTCCCGTCCGCCGGGTCCTGTTCTAACGGCCCGGTGCCGAGGGGGCACATGCCCGGTGATCGATTCATCGAGTTGGCCACTGCCGAGGACCGGAGGGTCCTCGACATACTCTTTCGCCACGCCAGCGAAGCGGTAACGGTTCAGGATCTGTCCGGTCGCCTGCTCTACGCCAACGACGAAGCGGCGCGAATCGTCGGCTTCAGCACCGGAGCGGAGCTCGTAGGCACGCCACCCGAGGAGATCATCGGTCGGTTCGAGATGATCGACCGTACCGGGGCACCGCTCAGCGTGGACGGCCTCCCCGGTAGGAAGGTGATGGCGGGTGCACCGGTCGCGGACTCGGTGATCGGATATCGCAGACCTGGTTCGCCCCACGCTCGGTGGTCACGAGTCCGGGCCAGCCCGATCAAGAACGACGCAGGTGAAGTCGTTCTCGTGCTCAGTTTCGTCCAGGACATGACAGCACAGTTTCGCCGCGAGGAGGTCCAGGAGCTCCTCTACACGGTGTACGAAGCGCTGGGGTCTTCATTGGACAAGACCGAGAACCTCCACGAACTGGCCAGGGCCCTCGTCCCCCGGATGGGCTCTTGGTGCGCGGTGCACATGCTCGAAGGCGGGAAACTGATCCCGATGGCCATGGTCCATCCCGACAATGAGGATGCCCGGACCCTGGTTCACATGAGCGATCCGGGACCGATCTCGCTAGAGGAAGATCAGATGCAGGCCCGGGTGGCCCGGACCGAGGAACCCGAGATCATTGACAAGATCTCAGACGAGATGCTGCAGGAGGCGGAGGTCCGTGCAGGCAAGGAGCTGATCGATGCCTTCAGACGTCTCGATCTGAACTCCGTCGCGTGTGTCCCGATCTCTCTCGGCCACCGCCTTATCGGCACGCTCACTCTGGCTCGGAGCTTTCCCGATCCAGAGCTCGACGGGGACGATGTCGACTTGCTCGAAGTGGTGGCCGATCGTGCTGCTGCTGCTCTAGAGAATGCGAGCCTCTATCAGCAACAGCGAGAGATAGCCGAGACCCTCCAGGCCGTCATCACCCCAAGCGCGCTTCCCGAAGTGCCCGGCCTCGATCTTGCGGCCCGTTACCGGCCGGTCTCCCTTGTCGGCCAAGTCGGTGGTGACTTCTACGACGTTTTTCCCATGGCCGACGGGCGTACCGCCGTACTTCTGGGAGACATCGCCGGCAAGGGTGTAGAGGCGGCGGCGGCGGTCGGATTGGCCCGCTACACGCTCCGATCCACTATCGCCCTCGACCCCTCTCCGACCACCGTGTTCGCCAGGGTGAACGAGTCGCTCCTCGAGGAGGAGCGCATGTGCACCCTGGCCTACCTGATCCTCGAGGATCATGGCGATCGATTCAAAGTAACGGTGACCCTGGCCGGTCACCCACCGCCGATCCTCATCAACGCTGATGGAACCACGGAGAGGCTTGGGACGCCGTGCCCGCCGGTCGGCGTGATGCCTGAGGTGGAACCGATCGAAGAGGAGCACTGGCTCCAACCGACTGACCGGGTCGTTCTGTACACCGACGGGTATGTGCTCTCCGGGCTCCATCCGCCTGACAGCGTGGAACTCGCCCTATCCCGGTGTGACGCGAAAGACGCGGCACAGCTCCTCGACCAGATGCTCGATGTCCTCGCCGACCTGTCCCCCGGGGGGGCGCGCGATGACATCGCCCTTGTGGCACTCCGGGCGAACCCTCGCGTTTGACTCCGTGTCTAACGGGGTAATTCACCCGGCAACCCCCCCGGGAAGAGGCCTCTCGTGCAGCAGTCCCGTGATGATTACGTCGATTGACACTCGACGCGGCCGATTGGCTCGAGCATCCGCGCTCGGGTCCGCCGTCGCCCGTGCGCTAATCTTTGGTCGAGGTCCTCCAGGTCGCCGCCGTGGCCCTCCCTCAACAGTGTGCGCATCGTGACCGACCAGGACGCTCCCCAATTCCGACATCAGGGTCTCCCCTACGAGTCGAGCGAATTGCTCCTGCAACAGGTCACGGGCTTCTTGGGTCCCGCCCTCGACCGTGAGGAGCCGATCCTCATCGCCGCCCAATCGGACACGCTCTCAGGGTTCCGGACGGCGTTCATCGGCAATCGGACTCATATCGATATGGCTCCAATGGAAGAGGTCGGCCGGAACCCCGGTCGGCTCATCTCGGTCTGGAGTGATTTCCTCGACCGGCACGGGGCAGCGGGACGAGCCGTTTGGGGCATAGGGGAGCCGATCTATGCCGGTCGCGACGAGGCCGAGATCGAGGAAAGCGAGATTTACGAGCAGTTGTTGAACGGCGCGTTCACCGAGACGGAGTTCACTCTCTACCTCGGCTGCCCGTTTGACACGGCGTCACTTTCGAAGAGCGTGCTCGATGATCTAACAGGTTCTCACCCTTTCCTCGGCAGCGGCTCCACATCGCAAGCCAATGAGAACTTCCAGGCCAACGGGCAGGCCGAGCGCCGGCTCTCACCGGCTTTGATCACTGACGATGCGTTCGTTCCTTTCACCGAGCAAGGTCTGCGCGCAATGAGGCGCCAACTCGCCACGGATGCTCGCCGCTTTGGCGTCGAGGAAAATCGCATCTCCGACCTGGTGCTGGCCGTCAACGAAATCGCAACCAACAGCATCAAGTACACGGGCAGTGGAACGCTGGGGGTGTGGCAAGCGGGCGGAAGGCTTGTCTGCGAGATTCGGGATCTGGGCTTCATCGAGGACCAGCTCATCGGTCTACGACGGCCCAAGATCACCGAAGAGCGCGGACGCGGGATTTGGTTTGCCCACCAAGTGGCCGATCTGATCCAACTGCGTAGCAATCCATCAGGGACGACGGTTCGCATCCTGTTCGACTGCGTCCTGGAGACCTGACCTGAGCACCGTTCCAGGCGGCCACCCCTCCTGTTCGTACCAATCAGCTCGGGCGTACTTCGGGCCACGGCATCGGGCCACGGCATGGAAACGCCTAGGCCGACTATTTCGTGGAGAACTCGGCCCAGACAGTCTTCCCGCCATCGATCTCCCTGACACCCCACTGTTCAGCAAGCATGTCCACGATGTGAAGACCGTGGCGTGGCCCGGCCGATTCGGTCAGGGTGGGAATGACGGGGGACGCGTCACTCACTTCGAGTCGAACTTGTTGCGAGGCGACGTGAACGGACAATTCGAAGGGGGTCATCGCATGGCGGATGGCGTTTGTCGCCAATTCGGACGCAGCGAGTTCGATGTCTTCGGCCCGACTCAAGCCTCGGGTGTGTTCGCGGACGAATGCTCGGGCTTCGGCTACGAGGTGGGGTCTCGGGTCGAATCGCCTTGCCGCCATGGGTCTGGAGCGGTGGGCCGCTGGTCCCCTTTCCTGAATGCCAATTCACTTACCCCAAGTCGTGAGGGACGAACCCGGTCCCTCGGTTGACGCCACTCAGATTGGGGTATCATTGCCGGCGAGGTGACGCCCAGGACCATGGCTCCCTCTGCAAAGCTCTAGACCTCGGCTGAAGTGATTGTCATTGGGGACAAACTCGTGGGTTCCGCCGAGTCGCATGTCGGTTCCGCTCAATACGTCTCTGTCCTTTGCACTCGACACCTGCGGCCACGTTGATCCGGGTGAGCGGGGAGCTCGACCTGGGGTCGGTGCATCATCTCGAGGACTGCCTGACACGCGCCCTCGCTAATGGCGACGGTCATCCGATTCATGTCGACCTGGGCAAGGTGTCCTTCATCGATTGCGCCGGCTTCGAACCGTTGACAAGGGCGGCGGCCGGCCTCCAAGACGGACGGGTATTGACCATCACATCAGCGTCCTCTCGCGTACAAAGCTGATGGAGTTGATCGGTGATGTCGGCGTTCGCATCGACATAGCTTCTGCAGATATCGGCTCCGGCGCTTGATCGGCTACGCTGCGGAGTGCTGCTCAAGCACGGATGCCGAGCACTCTCATGCTCGCTGGGTTCCACAAGTGACCTGACCCATTGGTCCCGACCCTGGTTTCCCCTGGGAGCTTTTTCGATCCTTCATTCGCAGCCCGGCAGGCTGACGCCGCCAATTCCGAAGGATCATCGATGGCTGATCAAGCGCTCTTGCTGCAAGCACTCCGCTCGTTTGCAGCTGCCATGAAACGCTCCTACGACGTGACTGAGATGTGTTACGAGCTATGTGATCGGACGGTGGATGTTCTGTCGGCCACCGGCGCAGGCGTCTCGGTCGTGGATGAGACCGACGTGCTCAGATTTGTGACTGCCACGGACGAGAGAATCCTTTCCATCGAGGAAATCCAGGAGAGCTCACAGACCGGAGCATGCGTCACCGCGTACCAAACCCGCCAACCCGTCCCCGTCTCCGATATCAACGCGCATCCAGAATGGCCCGCCTACAGGGTCAGGGCGGAAGAACTTCAGCTCCGATCTGTGGTGGGTTTTCCCCTCGTCAATGATGGCCGCGGCCTCGGAGCCCTCAACGTCTACAACGAAGACGTCAGGGACTGGACCGAGGATGATCTGGACGTTATCAGTGTGCTCGCTGACATGGCGACGGCATTCCTGGTCCGGGTGTCGGCAATGCTGGAGGCTCGACAGCTCGCCGACCAACTCCAAGTGGCGTTAGACGGTCGAGTGGTCATCGAACAAGCCAAGGGAATGCTCGCCGGCGAGCACGGCATCAGCCTCGATGACGCTTTTGCCAGACTGCGCAA
>JBEVIF010000067.1:0-3314 GCA_040510795.1 Acidimicrobiia bacterium | reverse complement strand
GATCACCGCCGCAACCTCCTCGAGCGAAACCGCCACTGAGTCGCACAACCTCCACTGCCCGCAGCCGGTGTCGACCTCGACCGGAACAGAGGCAGCAGCTGCGATGTTGCGCTTCTCCTCGGCGAGCGCGTCTCGGCCGGCAGCACCGTCGGCCGGCCGGACCATCTGCGGATCGGTCACCAGGATGGTGCCCCCCGGAGCGGCTTCGACCTCGGCGGCCGGCGCCGCCTTTTCGGTCTCGGCGAGGTGGCTTGTGTCGAAGGGAACGCTGTAGGGGATGAGCCGCCCGATGCGGACACCCTCTCCCTGCCAGGCGTTGACGACCTCACGCAGTGTCTTCCCGGTGACGGCGCCGTTGGGGCAGAAGTTGAGGCTGCGCGCCCCACAGGACGTTGAAAGCCCTGCCGATGCCAACAGGTTGATCATGACCTCCTGGGGGTGGCCCGCAATGTCGATGAAGGCGGGGGAAGCGCCGTCAAATGACACCTTGATGTGCTTAGCCGCCTTCAGGCTCGCCTCGGGGTCTACGGGCGTACCGGCCGGGTTGCGAAGCTCGAAATGGAGGTGAGGGATCGTCCCCTCGGCGTTTCCACTGTCGCCGACCCAGCCGAGCAGTTCGCCCTTCTTGACCCGATCGCCTTCGGCGAGACCTGGCCGGACGCCTTCACCCTGACCGTCGTCGGTGCCATACAGGTCGTTGTTGAGGTGGATGTAGTGCGAAGACCATCCGTCGTCGTGACGTATCCGGACAGATGTTCCCGACAAATAGCCGCCGTACTCGATCTCCTCGACATGGCCGCTCTGGACCGCCACCACCGGGGCCATCCGCGGTCCGGTGAGGTCGTTTCCAGCGTGGAGCCGTGCCCCACCATCGCGAGCCGCGCCGAAGGGGGACACGTTGGCCGACTCTCCAACCACGGGGTATGTCATCGGATAGACGAAGCAACTGCTGCCCCGGATCGCCGTTTGCCGCGGCGTCGTGGTGGTCGTAGTCGGAGGCACGGTGGTGGGCGGCACCGTGGTGGTGGACTCAGGAACAGTGGTGGTAGTCACAGGGATGATGACCGGAGGCACGGTGGTGGGCGGCGCCGTTGTGGTGGTGGTCTCGGGGATGGTGGTGGGAGGCACCGTGGTGGGCGGCGTCGTTGTGGTGGTGTCAGGGATGGTGGTGGGCGGCACCGTGGTGGGCGGCACAGTGGTCGTCGGGGCCGGCACAGTGGTCGTCGGGGGGACCTGAGCCAGAGAAGCTGTCAGCGTGGTGACTCTCGCCACCACCGGTGCGACCAGCGGGGCACCGTTGCTGAAGAGTCCCGAACCGGCCGATCCAGATGCGTCTTCGGCACCCTCTACCGGGTCGATTGTCGGAGACTCGGTGGGAACCGTTGTGGGGACGCTGGTCGTTGTAGAGGGGCTGTCGTCCGGAGTGAGATCGGTGATCGTCCTCGGGCTGCAATTGGGCGCGCTTGCAGAGGCAGGCTCGGCATAGCCGGCGGCCGGCAACAACCCAAGGAGAAGACACACCACCACCGCTGCGGCGGCACGCCTCATCCGCACCCTCACTCGTGTCAGGCTATCCATTTATCCAGTCCCGCCACAATAGGCTTTCTCACAGAAACCATCACCGGCCGTGGCCGCCAAAGGCATCGTCGCTGGTGGAACGCGTTGAAAATCCACAACGTTGAAGAGTCGTCCACCCCGAGGGAGATACCAGCATGCGACGACAATCTTGGGGCCCAGCGTTTCGAGGAGCAGCAGTCGCCGCTCTGGCGGTGACCGTCCTCGCCGCGTGCTCCGATGATCCCACTGTCTCCACGGCAGTCACAGACACATCGCTCGAGTCCGTGACGACCGTCGCCGCCGCGCCGGACACAACACGACAGAGAGGCGGATCGAACCGCAGCACGTCGACCAGCGTCCGGGAACCCATCGAGATCTCCTACGACATACGTCACCGGGAGCCCTCCGACAGTGGGGACAGGCTTGTCGTTTTGATCGAACCTGGTGACTACACGGAGATCGACCTATCGAACCTCGTTCTTGACATAGTCGAAGCAAATGAGCCGGTCGACCAACTCGATGTGGTCGATTCACAGGCGGCGCTGAATGCGGTCATCCGCAACTCGGAGAACCTGACCCGCCAGCAGAGCCGCCACTACGTACTCAGGCTGGAGAACGGGAACCGCGTCGTTTTCCTCGGCCCATACTCGGATCTGGGCTCGTTCATCATCGGCTCCTGAATGTCCCTCGAGCCGATAGTCCTCGAATCGGGCGTCGGGCGGTTCACCAACACGGCGGACGCACAAGGTCGGCTCAGCCGAGCAGCGCCGAGGCGACGGCGAGAAAGCCGGCGAAGCCGAGCAGGTCGGTGATCGTGGTCAGGAAAAGGTTCGACCCCAGTGCTGGGTCGAACCCGAGCGAACGGAGCGCCAGCGGTATGCCGGCCCCTGCCAGGCCCGCGATCAGCAGGTTGGCCCATGCCGCGATGGTCATCGCCAAACCGATCTGGAACGGGTCGGGGCCTCCTTGCA
This sequence comes from Acidimicrobiia bacterium, assembly GCA_040510795.1. Taxonomy (GTDB): domain Bacteria; phylum Actinomycetota; class Acidimicrobiia; order Spongiisociales; family ZC4RG35; genus JARDZU01. The sequence continues at coordinate 786 of JBEVIF010000067.1, read as the reverse complement.
TGGTCTGGAGCACGAAACCCAGGATGCCTGCAAGCACCGCGATCGCCAGCCCGTTGAGGGCACCGATCAGAGTCTCACGCCGGATGACCCTGGGGATGTCCGAATTCGAGATGTCGTCGGCGGCGAGACCACGTATGACCACGGCGAGGCTCTGGGCTCCGGCGTCACCGCCAATGCGAGCCACGAGGGGCATCAGGGCGGCGAGGACGGTGAACTGCTCGAGGATCCCGCTGAAGCGGCTGATGGCGACTACCACCACAGACGAGATGACCACGTCGAATGAGATCCACGGGAGCCGGCTGCGGATCGAGCGAGGGACCTGGGTGTGCACGGTTTCTTCGGCGCCGGCACCAACGGCGACGGCGAAGTCTTCGCTGGCCTCCTCTTGAACCGCCTCGAGTGCTGCCTCGGTGGTGATCATTCCCAGCAGACGGTGCGAGCCGTCCACCACAGGTAGCCCGAAGAGGTGGTACCTCTGGATCAGCTCGGCGACCTCGCCCCGGTCGGCATGGGAGGCAACGGCGATCGGGTCGGCGACCATGACCTCGTCGAGCCCCACACCGGGGCGGTTGAACACCAGGTCCCTGAAGGAGAGCACTCCGAGGAGCCGCTGCTGTTCATCGACCACGTACACGTAGGAGAGGTCCTCGAGCTCGTCGTGGAGGCGGCGGATGGCTTCGATCGCCTCGCCCGCGCTCATCCCCACTGGCAGGGCAGCGATCTCGGTGGTCATGATCCCACCGGCGGAGTCCGCCGAATAGGCGAGTAGCTCGAGCACCTCACCGG
>JBEVIF010000066.1:0-3370 GCA_040510795.1 Acidimicrobiia bacterium | reverse complement strand
CACTGGCGAGTTCTACGCCACGGTCAGATCCGACGAGACCCGCCCACTTGCCCTGTTCGGCCTGCTCGGCGTCGTCTTCATGGGCGTGGGCGCCCAGTTGACCGGTGCCGCTGCCATAGCCGGCTGGGCCGCCGCCTTCGCCGTGCTCACGATCCTCTTCCTGACTCTGTCGCCCCGACGGCAGCCCCTGGATGACGCCTCGGTCACGATAGGCGGCATGGTCTGGGTCGGCCTCCTCTCGTTCGCCATCCTCATCGCTCAGGGATCGCATCCGGTTGCTTACATCCTGTTCGTAGTGCTCTTGGTGGCCGCCAACGACACCGGTGCCTATTTCGTGGGTCGATCCCTTGGCCGTCGGAAGCTGTCGCCTGTGATCTCTCCTCACAAGACCGTCGAGGGCCTGATCGGAGGCTTCGTCGCCGGGCTGGTCGTTGCATCGATCCTCGCCACATTCCCGGCCTGGGAGACAATCGGCATCGCCAAAGCTCTGATTGCTGGTGCCGTCGTGGGCCTGATCGCGCCCCTGGGCGACGCCGTCGAGTCGATGGTCAAGCGCTCCCTTGGTGTCAAGGATATGGGATCGGTGCTTCCCGGCCATGGCGGGATGCTCGACCGGATCGATGGCTTCCTGTTCGTGGCCCCGGCCATCTACTTCCTGTTCCGCGGGTTCGGTTTGCTGTGATCCGCCCGGTGGTCGTTCTCGGGGCGACCGGGTCCATCGGGTCCCAGACAATCGAGGTGGCCACCTCCCTCGGGTTGGAGTTCGCCGCCCTCGCCGCAAGGTCGCCTTCGCCGAAGCTCGCGGAATTGGCCTTGGCGCACCCGAACGCGCGGGTTCTGGTGGCGGGTGGGTCCTCTGAGGAGCGCGAGGATTTCACGCGTCTCGTAGGGCGGTCCGTCGAATTCGGCGCCGATGCGGTCATCGACGCAGCACGCATCCCGGGCACCGTCGTTGTCAACGGAATCGTCGGAGCGGCCGGACTGAGGGCGACGATGGCCGGTCTCGAGAGCGGGAATCGCGTCGCGCTGGCCAACAAGGAGAGTCTGGTGGCCGGTGGGCCGGTGGTGAAGGGGGCGCTGGCCGAGCACGGCGGTGAGCTGATCCCGGTCGACAGCGAGCATTCTGCCCTCCTTCAGTGCCTCGCTGGTGAGGAGCCGGAATCGGTGGCTCGTCTGATCCTGACCGCCTCCGGTGGCCCATTCCGGGGCCGATCAGCGGACTCACTCGTCGGGGTGACGCCCGACGAGGCCCTGGCCCACCCGACCTGGGACATGGGGCCCCGGATAACCATCGACTCAGCCACCCTCTTCAACAAAGGGCTGGAAGTGATCGAGGCCCATCATCTGTTCGACATCGAATACGACCGGATCGCCGTCCTGATCCACCCGCAGTCGATCCTCCATTCGGCGGTCGAGTTCGTCGATGGGTCGTGGAAGGGCCACTTGGGCCTGCCTGACATGCGGATCCCGATCCAGTACGCCCTGACTTCACCGGAGCGGGCAACTTCGCTGGCGCGCCCCTTCGACCTGGCCGGGATGGACCTGACGTTCGAAGCTCCGGATCCTGTGTCGTTCCCTGCCTTGGATCTAGCTTTCGAGGCAGGCCGTGAAGGGGGATCCTCTCCCGCCGTGCTCAACGCGGCCGATGAGGTAGCGGTCGCCGCCTTCCTCGATGGCCGCCTGGGCTTTCTCGGGATCGCCGAGGTGGTCTCGGCCACCCTCGAGACATCGGATTGGCGGACGCTAGAGACCGTGGAGGATGTGATCACCGCCGACCGGGAGGGCCGGGAGATCGCAGCCTCGTTTATCGCAGGAGCCTGCTGACTAACGGCGATTCGCGGGTAGCGTGTCCGCATGCTCGGAGGCTTTGCTGCGGCCGCAGCCATCATTCTCTTTGTCACTGCCCACGAGGCCGGTCACTTCTTTGCGGCCAAGGCAACCGGGATGAAGGTGACCGAGTTCTTCTTCGGGTTTGGGCCTCGTATTTTCTCTTGGCGCCGCGGCGAGACCGAGTACGGGCTCAAGGCGATCCCTCTCGGGGGATATGTGCGCATCATCGGCATGAATCCCCTCGAGGAGATCTCCCCGGCCGACATCGGCCGCACCTACCGGGAGAAGAAGTTCTGGGAAAAGAGTGTCGTCGTGCTGGCCGGGGTAGCCATGAACTTCCTCATCGCCTTTCTTCTGTTCTACGGGATTGTGCTCGCCAACGGCGTCTCTGAGCCACAGCCGATCGTCGACGAAGTCGTGCCCACTGTCCTGGTGGGCGAGGACACAGTCCCCACGCCGGCCGCCACCGGCGGGCTGGAATCTGATGATGTGATCCTGTCCATCGGCGACCACACCATCGACGAGTGGTCTGATGTCCCCGAGGCCCTGACCGCACTCGGCGAAGGGCCCACCACGGTGGTGGTCGAGCGCGACGGCCAGCCCCGCAGTCTCGAGGTGACTTTGATCGAGCGTGATGCAGGTTCCGGATTCCTCGGGGTCGCCCCGGTCATCGCGACGCATGACCCGGGGATCATCGGCGCCATCGGTGTGGCCGGGTCCCAGGTGTGGGAGGGGATCGGATTCACCTTCCAGGCGATCGGAGACATGGTCAAGCCCTCGAGTCTTGCCCAATACCTCGGAGTTCTCGCCGGCGACACCGATGTCGACGAGGAGATTCGGCCCGTGAGCCCGATCGGCATCGTCAACATCGGGACCCAGACCGAGTCGGCCGCCGCCTTTCTCGGGATCCTCGCCTTCGTCAACGTGATCCTGGCCACCATCAACCTCCTCCCTCTCTACCCGCTCGATGGCGGGCATTTCGCTGTCGCCGCCTACGAAAAGGTCAGTGGCCGTGAGGCCAATGTCCGGAAGCTGGCGCCGGTGGCGGCTGCGGTGATCGGGCTATTCGCTTTCCTCGGGTTCGTGGCGATTGTCCTCGACATCGTCAACCCGATAAGTCTCTGATCGGGATGATCACCCGCCACAGGACCCGGCAACTCCATGTCGGAAACGTCGCCGTGGGGGGCGATGCGCCCATCTCGGTCCAGTCGATGACCACCACCAAGACCGCCGACGTGGACGGCACCCTGGCCCAGGTTTATGCGCTGGCGGGGGCCGGCGCCGACATCGTCCGCATCACCTGCAACGAGGTGGAAGCGGCACAGGGCCTGGCCGAGATCGTCCCCAGGTCACCGGTCCCCATCATCGCCGACATCCATTACCAGTACCGGCTCGCCCTGGCCGCACTCGAGGCAGGCGTCCAGGGGCTTCGGCTCAACCCCGGCAACATCCGTAAGGAAGACCAGATCAAGGCTGTTGCCCGCGAGGCCAAGGATCGTGGAGTGCCGATCCGTGTCGGGGTCAACGCCGGCTCCTTGGA
>JBEVIF010000065.1:0-5416 GCA_040510795.1 Acidimicrobiia bacterium | reverse complement strand
TTCGCCTCGGATGATCTCCTCGTCCCATTCCGTGGCGTTGCCGACGACGTTGATCGGGATGTCGTAGTGCTGGCTCCAGAAGAACGGCGGGTCGGTGAAGGGGGTGTCATGCCCGAGGATGTTCCGAGCTGCTGCTTGCCCTTGTCGCTGGGCCAGGACCCAGTGCTCGATCCGAACCCTGCCCGCGTTCTGGTCGGGATAAGAGGCAACGTCGCCGGCCGCCCAGACATTGGGATCGCTGGTCCGGAGACGATCGTCGACCACGATGCCGTCATCGACGTTGAGGCCTGCCTGCTCGGCCAAACCGGTGTTGGGAACCACGCCCACACCGATCACCACCAGGTCGGCAGGAACAGTCGCCCCGTCGTCGAGCACGACCTCCTTTTCCTTGATCTCTGTCACCGTGTGACCCAGACGAAACTCGACTCCGTGTTCCTCGTGGAGGTCCTGGACGAAGCGGCCCAGCTCCTCGCCGATGATTGGCACCAGTGGCACCTCCTCTGGCGCCACCACGGTCACCGCCACCTCGCGCTGGCGCAGCGACGCAGCAACCTCCAACCCGATGAACCCGGTTCCGATTACGACCGCATTGTCTGTCCCCTCCAGAGCAGCGATGATCGAGCGGCTGTCCTCGAGTGTGCGGAGGTAGTGGACGTGGTCTTGGTCCGCTCCAGGTGTAGGGAGGGTTTTCGGCGAAGCTCCGGGGGCGAGGAGCAAGGCCTCGTACGCGATGCTCCGCCCGTCTTGCAGCGCCACCGTTCGCTCACCAGTATCGATCGCCGTGACCTCGACGCCGGTGATGAGCGTGATGTCGTGTTTGTCGTAGAAATCCGGGCTGCGCAACGGCATCCAGTCCTCGGGCGCCGTTCCCGCCAGATAGTCCTTGGAGACATTGGGCCGATCAACAGGCCCCTCGAGACCGATCATCGACACCGATCCCGTGTAGCCGAGCCGACGAAGCATCTCTGCGGCCGCTGCCCCCGCGGCACCAGACCCAACGATGACGACTGACTCGGGTGTTGCCAGGGGCTGCCGCACGGGAGCGGGAGATTCAATGGGGCCGGTGACGAAAACGCGACCGTCTCGCTCGGCCGGTTGGTAGACCTTGAGTCGGTTGAGGGCTGGGGCGCCGACGGCTTCGCCGGTGTTCAGGTCGAAGGTTGCGTGGTGCCAGGGGCAATGCACCTGACCGTCGACGCATAGGCCATCACCAAGAGGGCCCCCGTAGTGGCTGCAATGCCCGGCGACCGCGCACAAGCCGCTCTCGGTGCGGACCACGATGACCTGCCTCCCGTCGACCTGGCCCTTGACCGGTTCGTTCAAGGCCAGGGAGTCCAATGGGATGCCGTCGTCGAGCAGGTCCGGCCCCGTCACCTTCGTCTCGGCCATCGGCGTTCCTTTCGCTCCGACTTCTTTCAACCATAGTGATGGCTTTTAGAACGACTGGATCAGGGCTCGGCCCGGTAGACCAGGCCCAGTCCACCAGACGACGAGAGGTTCAGCACCTGCCCCTCCACGGATGCCCGGAACCCGTCGCCGAGCACCGAGATCACTTGGCTGTCCTGAGCCTGGAGATCAGGCGGGCAATCGCCTTCGGCCGCCAATTCCGGCATCGTCACGTTGGCACCTGTCGTTTCATAGCGTCCGTGGAGGTCACGGCAGCCGGTCGAGCCGAGCATCGAGTTGTCGCTGAACAGCTCGAGGGTGGCCCGCTCGCCGCCGACGCTCGAAACAGAGTCCTCATCGACGAGGCTCTCCAGCACCCACACGGTCCCTGTCAGGTCTGCCGTCGGAGCTGGTGGGAGGGCCGCGAACACAAGCTCGACACCTTCACCACTCAGGGTGAGGTTTTCTTCGGTCATCGAAAACGTGTCCACAAGGAGAAGACCACGCAAATACGTCTGCTCCGATTCCATCACCGCTTCAGGTGTGCACGCCATCTCTGTCCAGAACAATTCGGAGAAAGTGATTTGGTCCCCCGCGATTTCATACATCCCCCCGTATCCGTTGCAGGCAGCCGTCCCGCCCACGCCCTCGTCGGTCAAAGAGAGTGTGATTTCGTGCCCGTCGACGACAGGGACGGGTTGGTCGTCCACCGTTCCCTCGGTGAGCTCCCATACGATGCCGGTCGGATCGCCGCTCTGCTCACCAGCCTCGGCGCAACCGGCGAGAAGGGCGATAAGACAGCCCAACACGGTGACGGGCCGGCTCCTCATCGGCGCCGGATCAGGAGGTGGTCGTGGTGGCCGTCTCGTCGACGACGAAGAGGAGGTCCACGGCTTCGCCGGTCAGATTCAACTCATCACCCTCCATGGTGAATAGCTCCACCTGGCTCATGGCGTCGAGAAATGCCGCCTCGGATTCCATGACCCCCTCGTCGACACAGGCCATCATGGTCCCGCCGACATCGGTGAAGGTGAGTTCGTTCCCGGACAGGGTGTAACCCCCGAACCACTGGTTGCACGCCGACTTTCCCCCCGCGGTTCCCTCCGGCTGGTCGAAGATCAGTGTGATCGGGAACCCGTCGACGATTGGGATGTCGGTTCCATCGAGCGTGCCTGCCTCGAGGACCCAGGCGTTGGCCGTCGGGTCGGACGCTCCCTCCTCGCCGGGGTCAGCGCAGGCGGTCAGGGCGATGGCAAGGATGGCAACGAGGGCGAGGGCTTTTCTCATGGTCCTTCGACGCTACGCCCCTTCCCTACGGTTCCGCTCAGACCAGCACTCCGGCTGCGATCACCAACCCGGTCCAGAGGTGGAGGCGGGCAGTCATCTTCAATGCACGGATCAGCGCGGGACCGTCACTCTTGCGATAGATGATGCGCACCGGCCCCATGGCGTAAGGAGCGATCAGGGCGGCGAAGACCGTTGGGAACGGAGTCCATCGCAGCACGGCGAAAAGGGCGATCAGGAAGAAGGCGCTGTAGACAAGAGTGACGAACAGCGTCCTTGTCCTGTCCGGTCCAATGATCACGGCAAGTGTCCGTTTCCCCGCCACCCGGTCGGTGTCGAGGTCGCGGAAGTTGTTCACTACGAGGATCGCCGCCGCCAGGAGACCAATCGGGATCGAGAGGAGCCATGCGGGAAGTGGCGCGGTCATGTCGTAGATGTACCGGCTGCCCACCGTGGCCACCACGCCGAAGAAGAGGAAGACGAACACCTCGCCGAACCCTCGGTACCCGTACGGAAATGGGCCACCGACGTAGCCGAGCATCGCGACAACGGACACCCCGCCGATGATCAGGATCACGGGTCCGGCGATCACTGCGAGCGCGATACCGGCCCCAGCGGCTATCAACAGTGCCGCCACAACTCCGGCCCACATCTGCCTCGCCGTGATCCGTCCTATTGCCACCATCCTCGGCGGTCCCACCCGCTCTCCGGTATCGGCCCCCCGACGCGCATCCGAGACGTCATTGGCGAAATTGGCCGCCACCTGGATTGCCAAGGCGGCCACCAGGGCATAGAGGAAGATGTCCCATCTGAACACGCCATCCGACTGGGCGAGGGCCGAGCCGACCACAACTGGCACCACGGCCGCGGGGAGTGTGTGGACGCGGGCTGCCGTCTTCCAGGCCTGGAATGTGGTCACGAGGTCAGAAATGCCAGGGATATTGACCGAAATCGGGCTCCCGCTTCTCCAGGAACGCGTCACGCCCCTCCCGGGCCTCGTCGGTCATGTAGCCGAGACGGGTCGCCTCTCCGGCGAAGATCTGCTGGCCGACCAACCCGTCGTCGATCAGATTGAAGGCGAATTTGAGCATGCGTTGGGCCGTGGGGCTCTTCGACATGACCTCCTTGGCCCATTCGAGAGCGACCTTCTCCAACTCGGAATGGGGCACCACGGCGTTGACCATTCCCATCTCGTAAGCCTCGGCCGCCGAGTACTCGCGCCCGAGGAAAAAGACCTCCCGAGCTCGCTTCTGGCCGACCTGCCGTGCCAGATAGGCAGAGCCGTATCCGGCGTCATAGGAGGCGACATCGGCATCGGTCTGCTTGAAGATGGCGTGTTCCTCGGAGGCGAGGGTCAGGTCGCAGACGACGTGGAGTGAGTGACCCCCTCCGACGGCCCATCCCGGCACGACGGCGATCACGATCTTGGGCATGAACCTGATGAGACGCTGCACTTCGAGGATGTGGAGGCGGCCCAGTCGCGCGGAATCCACCGAGTCGTCTGCATCCCCGTCGGCGTACTTGTAGCCGTCACGGCCCCTGATCCTCTGGTCGCCACCCGAACAAAACGCCCACCCACCGTCCTTGGGAGATGGACCGTTCCCGGTGAGGAGGACACATCCGACGTTGGTTGACTGGCGTGCATGGTCGAGGGCGGCGAACAACTCATCAACGGTGTGGGGTCGGAATGCGTTCCGCACTTCGGGTCGATCGAAGGCGATCCGAACCACACCTTGCCCGATCGCCTTGTGATACGTGATGTCGGAGAACTCGAATCCCGGCACCTGATCCCAGGATGACTCGTCGAACAGCGCGGAGATCACCGGCGGAGGATAAGAGGCAGAATCGTCGTGTGAAGATTCGCGGCGCATGCTGGACTGGCTGAGGCGACACGACCCGGCTCGGGTGTTCATCGAGACCCTCGACGTCACGCTGACCTTCTGCGAGATCGCCGATGCCGTCATGGACCGCCCGGTCCATGGCATCGAGGTGGTACGGCCGGGTCTCGACATCCAATCGGTGATAGACCTGCTGGCGGTGATGTCCGAGGGCTCGGCGGTAGTCACTGGCAATGCTGAGACGGCCGCCATCGACCCCTCCGATGCCGCCTCGGTGCTCTTCACATCGGGGACCTCGGGGCGGCCCAAGGGTGTGCGCCTTACGATCCACAATTGGGAGGCCGCCGCCAGTGCCTCGATGCAGCATCTAGGTCACGGGCCTGCCGACACCTGGCTCCTCGCCTTGCCTCTCCGTCATGTGGCCGGGCTCTCAATCCTCGTGAGGTCGGTCTACGCGGGTGGAGCCGTCCGCATGCTCCCCGGCTTTGATCCTGTCGCATTTGCCACACACCTCCGGCGGGGGGTCTCCGTTGTTTCGATGGTGCCGACCATGTTGAGCCGGGTTCTCGACGTCGACCCGGGGCCGTATGACGGCCTCAAGGCGGTTCTGCTCGGGGGAGGACCTATCCCCGATCGGGTATTGGATCGAGCGGGGGCGGCGGGGCTTCCAGTGCTTCCAACCTATGGCCTCACCGAGACCGCCGGTCAGGTAGCGACCCTAAAACCGGGAGCGCCTCTCGAGAACAAGGCTCACCCGCTGCCCGGAGTCGACCTCCGGATCGATCCCGAAGGCCGGATCGCGGTCCGTGGCCCGATGCTCAGCCCTGGCTATGTCGGGGAGCCGGATCGTGGTGCCGAGGACTGGTTGGTGACGGGGGACCTGGGGATGATCGATGACGACGGGGCGC
>JBEVIF010000064.1:0-3108 GCA_040510795.1 Acidimicrobiia bacterium | reverse complement strand
GGAACGCAACGCCAAGCAGAAACGCCACGAGGAAGACCAACCCGGTCGCCAGCCCTCGCCTCCAACCACGCTTCTCGAGGAAGTGGACGGCGGGCTCGATGGCCACGGCGATGAACAGAGCTACGAAGACCATGAACAGCAAGTTCCTCAGGCGGAACAGCAGATAGACCGCTAGTGCTGTGAGGAGGAGGACACCGGCCACGACCAACGTCCGCCTCCGGAACACGCGATTGTCGACATGCTCATGGCTCTCGTTCATCGACGGGGAGGTTAGGACTGGCCGGGCCACTGTATCGGGAGCGATCTAGCCTCGGGCACCACCCATGAGGAGGGCGATGGAAGGATTCGATGTGGTTTGGCGGCCGACTCCGGAGAGAGCGGCGGCCTCCAATACGGCCGCTTTCATGCGCGAGCACCAGATCGCGACCGTGGAGGATATGCGTCAGCGGTCGGCCTCCGACCCGGAGTGGTTCTGGGAGGCGGTGGTCCATTTCCTCGGTCTCCCGTTCGAACGTCCGTGGCGGACCATTCGTGACACATCCAGAGGGGATCCTTGGGCGACCTGGTTCGTCGGCGGTGGGTTCAACCTGAGCCAGGCATGTGTCGACAGGTGGGCGGACGACGACCCGGGCCGGATCGCGCTGCGAAGCGAAAAAGAGACGGGTGAGACTCGCGAGCTGTCCTTTGGCGAGATGAAGGATGTGGTTGGCCGTCTCGGCGCTGCACTGAAAGGGCTCGGCGTTTCGAAAGGGGATGCGGTTGCCGTATTCCTGCCCATGGGAGTAGAGGCCGTGGTGTCGCTCCTCGCCGTAGCCCGGCTTGGGGCGATCTTCATCCCGGTCTTCTCCGGATACGGAGCCGAGGCAGTGGCTACCCGACTCGACGACCCGCGGCCCATGGTCATGATCTGCGCCGACGGCTTCCAGCGCCGCGGCACACTGATCGAGATGAAGGAGGTTGCCGACGAGGCGATCGAAAGCGCCGGTGGTGTGGACCGTGTCCTCGTCGTCGACTACGCCGGCCGGTCCAACACGCCGATGGTCGATGGCCGGGACGTGTGGTGGCACCATGTGGTTCCGGACGCCGAGCCGGTCCCCCCATTCCCCACCAGCACCGAGGCTCCCGTGCTGATCGCCTACACCTCGGGCACCACCGGCAGGCCAAAGGGAGCAGTCCATGTACAAGCCGGCCTCACGGTGAAGCTCGCCGCCGAGGGCGCATTCCATGCCGAGATCGGCCGGGACGACGTCCTGATGTGGGCCACCGACATGGGATGGATCATGGGCCCGTGGATGGTCCTCGCCGGTCTGGCCAACGGTGCAGCCTTGGCCACATACGATGGGGCGCCCGACTATCCGGGCCCGGATCGGCTCTGGGCGGTGGCGGCCAATCTCGGCGTGACCTTCCTCGGGATCTCACCCACGCTCATCCGCGCCCTGCGGCCCCACGGCGCCCAGCAGGCCCGGCGCCACGACCTCTCACGTCTCCACACATTTGGATCAACCGGTGAGCCGTGGAACCCGGATCCATGGTGGTGGCTGTTCGACGACGTCGGGGAGAGGAAACGGCCGATCATCAACATCACCGGAGGGACCGAGATCGGCGCTGTCATCGTCGGGGTCAACATCTTGCAAGGGCTCAAGCCGACATCGGTGGGATTCCCATCTTTCGGGATCGACGCCGACATCTACGACGTCGAAGGCAATCCAGTGCGTGGAGAGGTCGGTGAGCTGGTGATCAGGGGCTCATGGCCGGGGATGACCCGTGGCTTCTGGGGCGAGCCCGAGCGGTACCTAGAGACCTACTGGTCCCGTTTCCCGGACGTCTGGGTGCATGGCGACTGGGCATCGACCGACGCCGACGGATTCTGGTTTCTACATGGCAGATCGGACGACACCCTGAACATCGCCGGCAAGCGCGTTGGCCCCGCCGAGATCGAGTCGGCGGTCGTGGCTCTTCCCGAGGTCACCATGGCCGCGGCGATCGGAATCCCCGACGAGGTGAAGGGGGAGTCGATAGCGCTCTACGTCGTGCCCTCGCCCGATGTGGAGCCCGACGACAACCTGACCGCAACGGTTGTTTCCGCGGTGACCGGGACGATGGGCAAGGCGTTCCGCCCGAAGGTTGTCCATTGGGTGGCCGACCTGCCCCGAACCAGGTCGGCGAAGATCATGCGCCGGGTGATCAAGGCCGTGGCACTTGGGGAGGAGCCAGGCGACCTATCTGGTCTGGAGAACCCGGAGAGCCTGAAGGGTCTCTGACCTACTCGGTGCCGGAATCAGCGAACACCTCGCGGGGAGCAGCGAAATGGCAGGCGGCCAGAGTGTCGAAATGCTGTTCCAAGGGTGGCTCGACCTCGGAACAGATGTCCTGGGCCTTCCAGCAGCGAGTGCGGAAATGACATCCTGAGGGAGGGTTGGCCGCCGAAGGCACATCGCCCTGGAGCAGGATGCGCTTGTCGGAGTGGAATTCGGGGTCGGGCACCGGCACGGCCGAGAGAAGAGCCTGGGTATAGGGGTGCGACGGATTCCCGTAGAGATCCGACTCGACCCCCTCCTCGACGATCTTGCCCAGATACATGACGGCAACCCGGTCCGAGATGTGACGAACAATCGAGAGGTCGTGAGCGATGAATATGTAGGAGAGGTTGAACTCGTCCTGGATGTCCTCGAGGAGATTGACCACCTGGGCCTGCACCGAAACATCGAGGGCCGAGACCGGCTCGTCACAGATGATGATGCTCGGGTTGAGGGCCAAGGCCCGTGCCACCCCGACCCGCTGGCGCTGCCCACCGGAGAACTGGTGCGGATACCTGTTGATGTGATTGGGGTTGAGCCCGACCAGCTCCAGGAGCTGGCGAACCCGATCTCTGACCTTGTCTTTGGGGAGCAGATCGGTGTGGATCGCCCACGGCTCGGCAATGATGTCCCCGACCGTCATTCTCGGATTCAGAGACGCGTAAGGGTCCTGGAAGATGATCTGGATATGCCGCCGCAACTCACGCATGTCGCCTTTGTCCAGCGAGAAGATGTCTGTGCCTTTATAGAGGGCCCGGCCCGCCGTCGGCTCGATCAGACGGAGGAGGGTGCGGGCCACGGTCGACTTGCC
>JBEVIF010000063.1:0-3843 GCA_040510795.1 Acidimicrobiia bacterium | reverse complement strand
GAGACCCCTCCCAAGACTGCCTCCAAGGTCTGGGACCTGGACTACGCGTGGGACGACGCGGAGTGGATGGGCAACCGTGCTGGGCGCAACACCCTGGATGCCCCGATGGCTGTCTACGAGATGCATCTCGGTTCGTGGCGTCGGGGGGAAGGCGGACGGCATCTCACATATCTGGAGTTGGCCGAGCAACTCCCGGCGTACCTCGTGGGTCTCGGCTTCACCCATGTCGAGCTGATGCCGGTGATGGAGCACCCTTTCTACGGCTCGTGGGGCTACCAGACCACCGGCTATTTCGCGCCGACCAGTCGCTACGGCCCCCCTCAGGACTTCATGACTCTCATCGATGCCCTCCACCGGGCGGGTATCGGAGTGATCCTCGACTGGGTGCCCTCGCATTTCCCGACCGACGGGCACGGCCTCGGTCTCTTCGACGGGACCCATCTGTATGAACACGCCGATCCGAAGATGGGTTTCCATCCCGACTGGGACACCTACATCTTCAACTACGGACGGGCCGAGGTGCCCGCCTTCCTGATCAGCAATGCCCTGTTCTGGCTCGACCGCTATCACGCCGATGGGCTCAGGGTCGACGCGGTGGCTTCGATGCTCTATCTCGACTACTCGCGCCGGGCGGGCCAGTGGATCCCGAACCGGCATGGGGGCCGTGAGAACCTGGAGGCGATCGCCTTCATCCGGCGGCTGAACGAGGTTGTCTATCAGGAATATCCGGCCGTCCAGACCGTCGCCGAAGAATCGACCTCATGGCCCCTGGTATCGCGGCCGACATTTCTCGGCGGCCTCGGATTCGGGCTCAAGTGGGACATGGGATGGATGCACGACACCCTGGTCCATCTCTCACGCGAGCCGGTGCATCGCTCGTTTCACCACCACGAGTTGACCTTTCGGGCGGTGTACGCCTTCAGCGAGAACTTCATGCTCCCCATCTCTCATGACGAGGTCGTATACGGCAAGCGCGCTTTGCTAGAGAAGTTTCCCGGGGACGATTGGCAGAAGTTCGCCACCCTTCGCCTCCTACTCGCCTACATGTGGTCCCAGCCGGGAAAGAAGCTCCTGTTCATGGGCTCCGAGATCGCCCAGCGCTCGGAATGGTCCCATGACGACCAACTCGACTGGCCTCTTCTCGAGGTGCCGCCTCATCGCGGAATCCACCGGCTGGTGGCCGATCTCAATCGGGTCTATGCCGGGGAGCCGGCCCTCCACGAATTGGACTGCGATCCGGCGGGTTTCGAATGGGCGGTGCCCAATGACGCGGCCAACAGTGTCCTGGCCTACTTTCGACGGTCATCGGGGGGCGATGCCCTGCTCGTGGCGGCCAATCTCACACCCATGCCCCGGCATGCTTATCGCATCGGCGTGCCCGGTCCCGGTCGATGGGTCGAGATCCTGAATACCGACGCAGACCTATATGGAGGCAGTGGGCAAGGCAACCTGGGGGGCGTCGACACCGGTCCACTGGCAGTGCCCCACCACGACCTCCCTCAGAGCATCGACCTCACACTCCCGCCGCTCGGCGTGGTCATCCTCCGTCATGAACCAATGCCGGGGAAGAGCGGCTAGTCCCCTTGCGTTCTTAGGTTGACTCCGCTTTGAGCAAGTTCGTCTGCATTCACGGGCACTTCTACCAGCCACCCCGGGAGAACCCTTTCACCGGGAAGGTGCCGGAACAGCCCTCGGCCGCGCCGTGGCACGACTGGAACGAGCGCATCACCGAGGAGTCCTACGCCGCCAACGCTCGAGCGCGCATCCTCGACGGCAATGGCGACGCCACCACGACGATCAGCACCTACGAGTCGATCAGCTTCGACTTCGGCCCGACCTTGCTCAGCTGGCTCGAAGAGGCCGACCCAGAGACCTACCGGGCAATCATCGACTCGGATGACGCTTCGGCTCGGAGGTTCGCAGGTCACGGCTCGGCAATGGCCCAGGCCTACAACCACTCCATCCTTCCTCTGTCCAACCGACGGGACAAAGTGACCCAGGTACGTTGGGGCATCGCCGACTTCGAGCATCGGTTTGGTCGGCGCCCGGAAGGGATGTGGCTACCGGAGACGGCGGTCGACACAGAGGGTCTCGACATCCTGGCCCGGGAGGGGATCAAGTTCACCGTTCTTTCGCCGTACCAGGCCGCCGCGGTCGAGGGCATCGACCGGTCCTGGTCGGATGTCGACGGGGGGAGAATCGATACCCGCGTCCCCTATCGCATCGATCTGGGCGACGGTCGATCGATTGTCGTCTTCTTCTACGACGGGCCGCTCTCCCGCGAGATCGCCTTTGATGGCCTCCTCAAAGACGGCAAGGCGCTGGCGCACCGATTGATTTCGGCGGTGGGGGAGCCCGGGATCGGCCCTCGGTTGGCCCATGTCGCGACCGACGGTGAGACTTACGGCCATCATCACCGCCACGGGGAAATGGCCCTGGCTGTCGCTCTGGAGACAATCGATGCCGATCCTGAGGCGAAGCTCACCAACTACTCGGAGTTCCTCTCCCTTGCACCACCCACCTTGCGCGCTGCCATCGTCGAGGACTCCTCATGGAGCTGTGCTCATGGTGTCGAGCGTTGGAGAGCCGACTGTGGCTGCCATACCGGGCGTGAGCCGACAGGGCATCAGCGTTGGCGTGGCCCACTCCGCTCCGCGCTCGACTGGCTGCGCGACGAGTTGATAAGCCCCTTCGAGGCCATGGGCGCCGAGCTGCTCGAAGACCCGTGGCAGGCACGGGACGATTTCATCTCGGTCGTCCTCGGTGGCTCTGTCGAGGACTTCCTGGAGAAGCACGCCAGAACGGGCCTGGACACGGATCAGCGGGCAAGAGCGATCGTGCACCTCCAGGTCCAGGAGCACGCCATGTTGATGTACACGTCCTGCGGATGGTTTTTCGACGACATCTCCGGATTGGAGGCCGTCTTTGTCCTCCGTCACGCCGGGCGGGTATGCGAGCTGGTTCGACAGGTGCTCGCAGTCGATCTGGAACCGGAGTTGAAGGCCCGCCTCGAGGCGGCGCCTTCCAATCTCGAAGGGGTGAACGGCCGGGTGGTCTACGAACGTGAGGTGAGCCCGTTCGTGAAGAGCCACTGATTCAGCTTGACCCTCACCCGATGATCGCGTAGGGTTAGTTCGGTCGATCGACCGAGATGTTCGGATACAACCTATGACACAGCAAATCGCTCGCACCGACACCGCCAACTCGATCCTCGCCGCTGCGAAGCAGGTGCTGCTCGAGGTTGGTTATGCCAGGTTCTCGACGCGCATCATCGCCGAGCGGGCCGGTGTGCCGCTGAGTCAGATCCACTACCACTTCGGCTCCAAGCAGAGATTGGTGTTGGAAGTCCTGGAAGTCGAGAACCAGAGACTGCTCGATCGTCAGGAGCGAATGTTTGAATCGGGAATTCCGATCTGGATGCAGTGGGAACGGGCCTGCGATTTCTTGGAGGAAGACCTGGCATCCGGTTATGTCCGCGTGCTCCACGAGATGATCGCTGCAGGTTGGTCCGACCGCGAGATCGCCGGGGCGGTCTGGGGGCAGTTGAAGGGCTGGCAACGCATCCTTGCCTCGGTGGCGGAGCGGGCCGAGCGTCAGTTGGGTGGCCTCGGCCCTTTCACCGCGGCTGAGGTGGGCGCCCTGGCCGGCCTCCCCTTCATCGGGGCCGAGGCCTACATCCTGCTTGGGGTGGGCGAGTCCGATATCCCGGCTCGCAGCGCCCTGTGGAAGGTCGGGCAGGTGATCAGGGCATTGGAGGAGGGTGCGCACCGTGAGAGCTAGACACCCTGACTCCGAGGGCTTCGTGGAGAGTGGCGGACTGAGCATCGGGTATGAGGTGTTCGG
>JBEVIF010000062.1:0-3978 GCA_040510795.1 Acidimicrobiia bacterium | reverse complement strand
GACGAATCTGCTTCAAGACAGGCCCAGGGAGGCGAGCCGACGCCATCCAATCATCGCCCAGGGTCTGTCTCGAGACCAGCCATGTCGATCACTCGACCGGCTATTGGGAGTCGGTGGTCGTCTGGGGCTATGCCGGGGAGATCACGGAGGATCTCGAGGCCCAGACGGTTATCTCCGCCCTCGTCTCCAAATACAGGTCGGTCTTGGGCTCACCGCTGTCACCTGGTCCGAACGATGTGGGTCTTGGCGAGCCCGACATCCTCATCGCCCTCCCCATCGAAACCATCACCGGCCGGAGCTCGGGCAGCTTCTTCCACATATCGAGTCGACCGGGACGCCTATGACATCGTCGATGACGGCTCCTCCGACCAGCCCCATTGCCTTCGCATCCATTCGCGTGCCCATCGCGGATGTCGAAGACCTGGTCGGGGATGTACGTGACCGGATGGTTGGCGGTGACCGGCTCGAAAGCGCAGCCCAGATTGCAGTCCTGCATAGTGGTCAGTTGCAAGGCCTCGTTCGGATCGAGGATCTGCTCTCCTCTGCCCGCGATGTGCCCGTGGTCTCAGTGATGGACTCGGATCCCCCAACCATCGACCCGGGCTCGGATCAAGAAGCGGCCGCGATAAAGGCGGTACAGCAACAGGAGAGCAGCCTTGCCGTCATCGGTGCCGATGGGCGCTTCGTGGGCCTGATACCACCCCATCGCATGCTCGGGATGCTCCTCGAGGAGCACCGGGAGGACATGGCTCGCCTCAGTGGCTATTTGCACCAGACCGCCGAGGCCCGGGCAGCCAGCCGCGAAGTGCTCTGGCTCAGATTCTGGCACCGGTTTCCGTGGCTGCTGGTCGGTCTCGTGGCTGCTTTGGCTGCGGCTGGGATCGTGGCGAGCTTCGAGCGCGGTCTGGCGGCACATTTGGAGCTTGCCTTCTTCATGCCCGGAATCGTTTAAATCGCCGACGCTATGAGCACCCAGACTAAGACGCTGGTTATGAGAGGGCTCTCGGTGGGCATTCCGGTGGGAGGCGTGATGGGTCGGGAATTGTTGACCGGGCTCTCCCTTGGCGTCATCCTCGGGATCCTCGCTTTTCCCGCCATCGCCTGGTGGGTGGGTCCCCAAGTGGCCCTCACCGTTGCGATCAGTATCTGGGCCGCGTCGACCGTGGCTGCAGGGGTCGCAATGGCGCTCCCGTGGGCTTTCTCCAAGTCGAACATCGATCCGGCGTTCGGCAGCGGACCTCTTGCCACCGTGGTGCAAGACCTTCTCTCGATTGCGATCTATTTTGCGGTGGCAACTCTGGTGTTCACCTGAAGCCATCCTCGCCGGATGCGACGCTGGCACAATCACAAGTCGTGACTCACATAGGCGTGCTCACTGCCGGCGGCGATTGCCCCGGACTCAACGCCGCCATCCGCGGCGTAGTGGCCCGAGCAGTGGCAGGAGGATCCCGTGTCTCCGGGATCGAGGACGGCTGGCAAGGCCTGATGGATGGGAGGGTCAACCCACTGGGCCGAGATGACGTGCGGGGGATTCTCACCCGAGGCGGCACGATCCTTGGGACGTCGCGCACCGATCCGTATGAGCATGGCGACGGACTCGTATCTCTGAAGCCCGTGCTGGCCGACAATGGGATCGATGTCGTTGTCGTGATCGGAGGCGACGGCTCGCTCCGCACGGCGGCCCGACTCGGAGAGGAGGGGCTCGCCGTGGTCGGTGTCCCCAAGACGATCGACAACGACATCGAAGGAACAGAAGTGTCATTCGGCTTCGACACCGCGGTTCAGATCGTCACCGATTCCATCGACCGCCTCACCACGACCGCCGAGGCACACAACCGGATAATGGTCGTGGAGGTCATGGGACGGCAGTCCGGATGGATCGCCGTCCACGCCGGCCTTGCAGGTGGGGCTGAGGCGATACTGGTCCCGGAGGAGGACTACGACCTCGACGACCTGGCCCGGAGACTGTTGGTCCGGCATAACTCGGGCCGGGACTACTCCATTGTCATAGTCGCAGAAGGTGTCCCCGGGCCCTCGGGAAATCGCGTCACGATGGGGATCGACCACGGCGGCTTCGAGCGACTGGGGGGCGTATCAGCAGTGATCGCCGCCGAGTTGGAGGCCCGCACCGGGTTTGAGACACGTGTGATGATCCTGGGGCACCTGCAGCGAGGAGGCACCCCAACCGCGTTCGATCGCGTCTTGGCCACGCGAATGGGGATTCGTGCCGCGGAGGCGGCCCTCGACGGGGATCACGGGATGATGGTGGCTTGTGTTGGGACCGATCTGGTCCTGGTGCCCCTTTCGTCCGCTGTCGCCGTGCCACGCCTGGTTCCCGACAAGCGGTTGGCGGAGCTGACTTGGTTCTTGGCCTGAACGCGGTCCATGCCCGAACCGTACCGGCTAGGTGCTCGCCGGATTCTGCTGGCCGAGTTTGTGGCGGAGGGTCTCGATCACCCCAAGGACCACGACCGGCGCCATGCCGGCACCGATGGCTAGCAGCCACTGTTCCGGGCTCAGGGGCACTACTTCGAAGAGGTCTTTGAAGGGTCCCAGGACCGTGCCGATCTGGAGGAGCAGTCCGATTCCGACGGCCACTACGAGTCGTCCGTTGAAGAAATTGCCATCTGCTGGCAACCGAACGACAAAGGCGTAAAGGAGGTGGGCGACGACCAGCGCGATGAACATGACTGTTCTCGCCTCTTCCCAGCTGCTGCCGGCAATCCTGCTCACCGCCAACGCTCCAATCGCGCCGCCTGCCAGTAGAAGGCCTCGCCCGATCAGCATGGCCAACCGCCGGCCAGACAACAGCTGAGAGGTCTTCGACGCCGCCGGCCTGAACGCGAGCTCCCGACGCGGGCGATCGAATCCGAGCGCAAGGGCGGGGAGGCCGTCGGTCAGCAGGTTGATCCAGAGCAGCTGAAGAGGGAAAAGAGGTATCCCAAGGTCGGGGAATGCCGCCAGACCGGCCAATACCACCGTCACCTCCGAGATGTTGCCCGCGACGAGGTAATCCACAACCTTGCGGATGTTGTCGTAAATCGCACGACCCTCTTTCACAGCTCGTATCACGAGATTGAGGTCGTCGTCGGTAATAACGAGGTCGGCCGCTTCTCGGGCGACCTGACTCCCACTGTGCCCCATGGCGACGCCGATATCTGCCTTGCGTAATGCCGGCGCGTCGTTGACCCCGTCGCCGGTCACGGCAACGACCTGTCCCTCGGCCTGAAAGGCGTCGACCAGCTGCAATTTCTGCTCCGGGTCCACACGAGCGAACACCCTGATCGAAGAGAGGTCGGTGGGCATCCCGTTCGCCCTGAGCTCGCTGCCGGTGACGACTTCACGATCCTCGTGTGCGAGACCGGCTGACCGGGCTACGGCTGACGCCGTACCGGCATGGTCACCAGTCACCATTACCAGGTGAACTCCAGCCTCCATCACCTTCCCCACGGTCGCGGCAGCCTCCGGTCGGAGCGGATCCGCCAGGACCGCCAAGCCGACGAGAACAAGATCTTGCTCCGCGGCGGCGAGGTCGTCAGGCTCCAGATCCAATTCACGCAGAGCAAATGCCAATAGCCGTCCGCCGTGCACGGCGAGATCCTCGACCTGAGCCAGAACCGCGTCGCGAGCTTCGGAAGTGAAGGGGGCGATGGCTCCGTCCCCAGTCATGAAGCGGGTCGACCGTGCCACAACTTGCTCCGGGGCTCCCTTGGTCAACAACTCGAATCCGCCGGGGGCATCGTGGAGCGTGCTCATCATCTTTCGATTCGAGTCGAATGGCTGGCCCGATATCCGAGCATGATTTGAACGAATCTCGTGTATCTCCGCTGGCGGAAAAGGCTCGAGTAGGGCCACCTCCACGGCGTCACCCATTGGGGGATCGATGTCGGCGTCGCTGCAGAGAGCAGCGATCCGAAGCACCGCTTCACCGACGGGCCCGGTTGTGCGGACTGGCACGATCCGCCCGTTCCCGATCGG
>JBEVIF010000061.1:0-7941 GCA_040510795.1 Acidimicrobiia bacterium | reverse complement strand
GGCCAGGCCAACTACGGCGCGGCCAAGGCCGGGCTGGTCGGTCTGTCCAACGTGCTCGCCATCGAGGGGGCGAAGTACAGCATCAAGTCGAATGCAGTCGCGCCCACCGCCCGCACCCGGATGACCGAGGAGGTCCTGGGCCCGTTCGTCGAGATGCTCGACCCTAAGCAGGTGATGCCGATGGTCATCTATCTGTGCTCTGAGCAGAACGAGCACACCCATGAGATCTTCACGGTCGGAGGAGGCAGGTACGGCCGGGTCTTCGTGGGCACGAACACCGGGTGGTTCGCCGGCCAGGGAGTGGTGCCCACGGTCGAGGACCTGGTGGAGCACCTCGATGAGATCCGGGATGTCTCTGAGTATGTGATCCCGGGGGACATCAACGAAGAGCTCATGATCCTCGCCCGTCTGGCAGGCGGCTGATGCCGATCGATCTCGAGAATGCGATCGGGGCGGAGCTCGCCGGAGGGACCGCCATCTGGGATGAGGACGACATCATCCTCTATCACCTGGGCGTTGGCGCCGGCGTGCCGCCCACCGACCCCGGTGAGTTGCGCTACGCCTACGAGGGCGATCTACGAGTTCTCCCTACCTACGCAACCATCCCCCAGTTCCCGGTGATGATGAGCATGGGATACGCCCCTGGCTTCGACATCAACCCGGCAATGATCCTCCACGGGGAGCATGAGATCGTCGTCCACGAGCCGATCCCGACCACCGGGACGGTGATCCAAACTGGCAGCGTCATCGAGATCCTCGACAAGGGTAAGGGCGCACTGGTAATCGTTGAGATCGTTTCAGTCCTGGAGAAGACCGGCAAACCGCTGTTCACCAATCGTGCGTCGATCTTCATCAGGGGAGAGGGCGGCTTCGGTGGGGACAGCGGCCCATCCACGACAGATCTCAGGCCATCGCGGGACCCCGACCACGTCGTCGAGTCGGTCACCCTTCCCCAGCAGGCGTTCCTCTACCGAATGGCATCGAGAGACAAGAACCCCCTCCACGCCGACCCGGGGTTCGCTGCCTTCGCGGGGTTCGATCGGCCGATCCTGCATGGGTTGTGCACGTACGGGATGGTCTGCAAGGCGGTCGTCGACCACGCCCTCGACGGGCGCCCCGATGCGGTGGCCTCGTTCCGGGCCCGCTTCTCGGGCGTGGTCTACCCGGGAGAGACGCTGGTCAGCTCGGTTTGGGACGACGGCGAAAAGCTCGTGGTGTCGACCTCGGTGAAAGAACGAGAAGTCGTCGTGCTCTCGAACGGAGTCGTAAAACGCAGAACGTGAGACGTACAACGGAGATCCGTGCCTTCAGGCACGGATCTCGACCGGCGTCCCGATGGCCACCACGTCATGGAGGTGTGTGATGACGTCATTGGCGACCCGGACGCATCCCAGTGACACCGCACGACCGATCGACAACGGGTTGTTGGTCCCATGGATGCCGATGATCCCGTCGCCGCCGTTGTACTCCGTGACCGTGTCCGATCGGGCGGACAGACCGAGGGCATGGGGGCCCCAGGGGCTGTTGGGGTCGGCCAGGGCAACACTGTCGGTGACGAAGAACGTCCCCGTCGGAGTTGGATTGGCCCCGCTGCCGACTCCGACCGGCGTTGCGATCACCTCGTTGTCTCCAACGACATAGCTGAGCGTCCGGTCGGAGAGGTCGATGAGCACCTTGCCATCGACGACGAACGAGACCATCTCGTCGGCGCGGACCCATCCCTCGGCGCCATTGGGACGACCGGGGAGAAGGACACGGGCCCAACCATCATTCGGTCCCTCGAGGACCATGAGAACCGTTGTGGTCCCCAGCATGGTGGTCGATTCAAGGGTGCGGGTCGGCTCAGTTCCGTATGGCCCGGCGAAGACGTCCACCGCCTCGCGCGCACCGAGGACGAGAGAGGAACCCTCCGGAAGGGACTCGACGTCGAGGGCTTCCTCAGCCGTCGTGGTGGTGGCGATCGAAGTGGTCGTGGTGGGCGGTGCGGTGGTCGCCGGTGCCACGCTGGTGGTGGGTGCGACGGTCGGGGCAGGCTCAGTCGCATCGGCGCTGGCACAGCCGGCCACTGCCAGGCTCAGGACGACGGTCAGGGCGATGCGTCGCATCTCGAGGAATGGTATCGGCACCCTGGAAGGGAACTGTTCTGTGTTACCGGGTTAGCCTGCGGCCCCGATGCCGAGGGTGTTCGTCAGCGACTTCATCCCGGGGGACATCCTCGAGCCTCTGGAGACCCTCGCCGAGGTCGAGGTCTGGGGTGAGAAAGAGCGGGTGCCCAGGGAGACCCTCTTCGAGCGTCTGGTCGATTGTGACGGGTGGATCTCGATGCTTTCGGACAGGATCGATGTCGAATTGCTCGATTCTGCGCCGAAGCTGAGGGTGATCTCCCAGATGTCGGTGGGAGTCGACAACATCGATGTCGAGGCTTGCCGGGATCACGGGGTGGTGGTGGGCCATACGCCCGACGTGCTGACGGAGACCACGGCGGATACAGCCTTCGCCCTCATCGGCGCTGCAGTCAGACGTCTCCCCGAGGGAGAAGCCATAGTCAAGTCGGGGGCGTGGGGCCCGTGGGACCCATGGCACTTCCTCAGCAGCGACCTCCATGGCGCCACACTCGGGATCGTGGGGATGGGGCGGATCGGCCAGGCGATTGCACGACGAGCTCGTGGGTTCGACATGAAGGTGCTCTACACGGCGCGGACGACCAAGGACGTCCCGGGGGCGGAGGGACTCAAACTCGCCACGCTCCTCGAGAGGTCGGACATCGTGGTGATCGCCGTCCCCCTCTCCGATGAGACGCGCGGAATGATCGGCGTCGCCGAACTGCGCTTGATGAAGGACTCGGCGATGCTGGTGAACGTTGCCCGCGGCCCGATCGTCGACACCGACGCCCTGGTGAAGGCGTTGGGGGACGGCGTGATCGGAGGGGCCGCCCTCGACGTAACCGACCCTGAGCCTTTGCCTTCCGATCATCCCTTGCTGCGGTTCCCCAACTGTCTGGTGGTGCCTCACATAGGCAGTGCGACCGTCCCGGCGCGGAGAGCGATGGCCGCTCTCGCCGTGGCGAATCTCGTCGCCTATCTCCGTCAGGAGCCCATGCCTGCATGGCTGCCGGGTAGCGCTGTGCAGCCCCTCGGCGACTACTCTGCTCCGGGTTCCCCCGCTGAATTGAGTGATAGCTGACCCATGGTCGAATTGCCCCAAGCCAGGTCGATCGAGGTCAACCCGAGTCAGGAGCGCCTCCGTGAGCTAACGCTGGAGCGCATGCCTCGGGTCACGGTCACCGAGTTCGGGAACCTCAACTATCAGGCCGAGGTCACCTCCCGTCTCAGCAATTCGACCTTCTTCATCGCCGAGCAGGAGATCCACAAGAACCGGATACCCAGAGCCGAGGCGGAGGAGTGGGCCCGGCTCCAGGACGACCACATAGCGTCACAGGACATGCTGCTGATCGAAGGGCGGGTCGGTCCCGATCCGTCCTTCAGCACGCCGAGTCGGCTGATGATCGAGGCCGGTGGGGCCAACATCGCCGGAATGCAGGCCCAGCTCTTCTTCCCACCTGCGCCAGGCGGAGAGCCACAGTTCACTGTCATCTACACCCCATCGCTTCCAGCCCCGGGGAAGCCGGATGACCGTCTCATCATCGTCGACCTCGAGAACTGGGTGACCCGGGTCCTCGGCTCCGACTACTTCGGGGAGTCGAAAATGGGAAGTCTCCGGATGTGGGGCAGGCTGGCGCACGACTGGGGTGGTCTCGCCCTCCATGCCGGCCTCAAGACCTTTCCCGCCGGGTCGACCCCATCAGGCGACGAGGAGTCGATGCTGATCATCGGGCTCTCAGGGACCGGCAAGACGACCACGACTTTCCGTCAGCAGGTGGGCTCGCTCCCGGTGCAGGACGATTTCGTGGCCCTCATGCCCGGTGGGGCGATCCGCACCACCGAGAACGGCTGCTTCGCCAAGACCTGGGGCCTGGACCCCGATGACGAGCCGACGATCTACGGCGGGACAACCCGGCCGGATGCGTGGCTGGAGAACGTGTCGGTGACCGCTGAGGGCAAGGTCGACTTCTTCGACACCAACTACACAGCCAACGGCCGAAGCACGTTCCCGCTGGCCAACATCCGGCACCGCGACCCGAGAGACGTTCCTCCGGCCCGATACCTCCTCATGCTGAATCGTTCTGACCACGTCATCCCTGCTGTCGCCAGGCTCAGGCGCGATCAGATCCCGGCGTTCTTCATGCTGGGGGAGACGAAGGGAACATCGGCCGGGGGTGCTGCCGAGGCGGGGAAGAGTCTTCGGGTGCCCGGCACCAATCCGTTCTTCTTCGACGACGACGCGGTGCAGGGCAATCGCCTTCTGGAGCTGCTCGAGACGATCCCCGACCTGGAGGCGTTCGTTCTCAACACCGGCCGGGTAGGGGGAGAAGGGGAGGACTCGAAGAAGGTCAGGATCCAGGACTCGTCGGCCATCGTCCAGGGGATCGTGGAAGGGACGGTCGAATGGGCCACCGATCCCGACTTCGGCTACGAGATCGCCTCGAGCGTGCCCGGTGTGGACGACGTCGAATTGCTCCAACCGGTGCGGCTCTATCAGAGACTGGGCAGGGAGACCGAGTACGAGGAGATGGTGGCGAGGCTGGGCAAGGAGCGGTCGGACTATCTGGCCCGATACACGCGGCTCGACCCGTCGGTGGCAGCCGGTCTCTGATCGGCCGAAAACCTATGTCGGGAAGACGACGAGTAGACAACCCGAGTCGATCCTGATGTCGGCCACCGGGGCTCGCATCACATTGCTCACTCCTCTGGTCGTGCCTGCCTCGAAGGTGTCCCCGTCGAGCTCCCATTGGAGCCCGTTCGTAGTGATCCCGGTGACCGGCCCACCCACCGGGATCAGGCTGACCAACGCCCCCACATCGCCGTGCAGGATCCGGCGTCGGTGCAGGACGTACGCGCGACATCGTGACGAGACCCAGTCGAGCTCGTCGAAGGCCGACCAGCGATCAGAGCAGAGGAGCCCAACCGTCGACGTCTCATGGTCGAACCGGCCCCCGGTCCCGCCTATGACCACCACCCTTGACGGATCCTCCCGCACCGCCAGCTCGAGTGCCAGGTCGAGGTCGGTCTGGTCCTTGTCGACGGGATGGCGCTCCACGATCACATGCCGGGGGATGGGCGCGGCCTCGACAGAGTCGAGGTCACCAACCAGCACATCGACCCGGAACCCGAGATGCTCGGCGGCGTCGTAGCCACTGTCGGCGGCCACCACCAGGTCGGCGGAGGGGAGCTCTTCGGCGATTCCGGCATCGGGGAGGTCACCACCGGCGAAGATCAGGATGGTGTCCATAATGACAAAATCGTCTTACGCGCGCTTTCGCGGGTAAGCACTAACCGTCAAGTAGAGGTTGAGACTCTCGCGGGGCGTGGATAATGGGCTAACCGATCCCCGGACGGTGAGGAACATGCGGCCGATCATTCGACTGTCACCTCGATGAGGTCCCGCGCCTGACGCAGCGAGCCCTCGACTGTCTCCCGATCCGGTCCCCTGGCAAAGACGAAGCCGAGGTACCGGTCGCCCTCCGGCGGGGGTTGCACATGGCTACCCGGAGTGGTCGTGATGTCGATAGCGGAGATCAACTCGAGCTCGCGCACTTGCTCCAGGCCGCCGATGCCGATGAAGGTCCCTGATCGCGGGATCGGGATCATGAGCACTCCGCTGGCCATCGGCTCGCGACGCAGTTCGGGCTTCTCCATTCCGATGGCGTTCCGGAGGATCAACGTCTCCAAAGTGGTGCCGAGCAACCCGAAGTTCAAGCTGCGTGAGCAAAGGCCGCCGATCGATCTTGCTGCGACTTCGATGACGCGGACCAGGGCGCCATCCACCTTCATCTCGACGTGGACCGGGCCGTGGCTGATGCCGATGGCGGCCAACGCCGCGGTAGATACCCGGCGGCATTCGGACTGGATCTTCTCGTCGAGGCGACTCGGCGTCACGAGGATCGTCTCCGGGAAGAATGGGCCCTCCACTGCGTCGGGCTTGTCGAAAATGGCAAGAGTGGTCAGTTCTCCATCGCGCACCAGACCCTCCAGCGCTACCTCGTCCCCTGGCATGAACTCCTCGACGAGAAGTGGCGCTTTATCGCCGGCGATAGAGCGCGCTCGCAATATTGCCGTCGACAGATCAGAGGCTTGGTCAACCCGCATCACCCCTTGGCCGGCAGCCCGGTCCACTGGCTTTATCACGAGGGGGTATCCAATGCTTGCTGCGGCCTGCACTCCGTCGTCGCCGGGTGAAATCGCCGCGAACCTCGGCTGGGGCACCTCGGCCGCCCGAAGCAGGGTGCGTTGCCTGCCTTTGTCCCGCGTGGCGGCGGCAGCCTCGGGCTCGTTGGCACGGACGCCCAGCTTTCTGCCCGCAATTGCGGCGGCGACCACCCCGGCATCGTCGGCTGCCACGACTCCGTCGATCGGGGCGTCATCACCGATGCGGACGATCGCCTCAGCTGCGACGTCCGGATCCGAGCAATCGACTTGTAGATAGCGATCACCCATGTCGAAAGGGGGCGGGTTCTCCGAGGCGACAATCAGGTCGACGCCGAGCCCTTCGGCGGCGCGCAGGAAGTCGGCAGCTCGGTAGGTGGTACTGGGGAGGAGGACGATCACAGTGGGCATGGGGCGGTGGGCGCTGGATTGAATCGAGCGACGAGTTACCATCTTGACAGATGTCAGAAGACACCGTTCTCAGCGTCGCTCCCGATGCCCTGGACATGATCCTTCAATTGAGGGATCAGGAGCCTGGGGACGGGGAGTTCGCCCTCTCCATCGAGGTGACTGGGTTCCGTGGCCCTCAGTTCACCTATGAGCTCGCCTTCGTCGCCCTCGACGACAAGAAAGAGGGCTGGGTCACGGAGAGACATGACGGCCTGGCCCTGATCTTCCCAGGTGACGACACGGAGAAGCTGGACGGCGCAGCACTCGAGCTGACCGATCAGGGTCTGTCGATGAACAACCCGAACAGCCCGGCTCCCCCTCCGATGTCGGCTCCGGGAGGAGACCTTTCAGGTCCACTCGTCGATCAGGTGCAGCAGGTCATCAAGGAGCAGGTGAACCCGGCGATCGCAGCCCACGGGGGTGGCGCCGAGTTGGTCTCTGTCGACGGCACCATTGCCTATCTGCGTCTCTTCGGCGGTTGCCAGGGTTGTGGTCTCGCCCAGGTCACCCTGAAGCAGGGAATCGAGCGGATTCTCCTCGAGTCCATCCCCGCATTGACCCAGGTCGTGGATGTCACCGATCATGCCTCAGGTGAAGACCCCTACTACCAGAGTCAAAAGAAGTAGATCGACTCCGCGACTCGGGGAGCGCAGTTGAGCGGACCCGTCCAACCCGTCGACGCCTCAGTCCAACAGGGACCCCTCGCACGCATCGAGGTCCGTGAGGGCCGGTCGACCACGGTCGGCGGTGTGCCGATCAGCAGGGTCCTGCCCACGAAAGGGCGGAGGACCGTAGGCCCGTGGTGCTTCGTAGACCTGATCCTCCCCCCCGACTTCGACGATCCTCATCCTCTGGAGGTCGGCCCACATCCCCACACCGGTCTGTCGACCGTTACCTGGTTGCTCGAGGGCGAAGCGCTGCACACCGATTCACTTGGCAGTGAGCAGGCGATCAGACCCGGGCAGCTGAACTTGATGACGGCAGGCAACGGCATCGCACACGCCGAATTGGGGACCACGGAAGGGATCCACGGGGCGCAGATGTGGCTGGCCCAGCCCGAGGAGACACGACATGGCAGCTCCAGGTTCGAGCACATCCCGGATCTGCCGGAGGCGGACCTCCCTGCCGGGGAGGTGAAGGTGATGATCGGCGAGCTCGACGGAAATCGGTCGCCCGCCGAGGTCGACTGGGGAACGGTCGGCCTCGATGTGACCCTCCATGGGCGGCG
>JBEVIF010000060.1:0-4266 GCA_040510795.1 Acidimicrobiia bacterium | reverse complement strand
GTTCCTCTCACTGAGTAGAAGATCAGTCCGACAACACGCCGCATTCGATCGGGTTCCTGCTCGGTTGTGCGCAAGACCCCGATCAGAGACTCGAGGACGCGTTGCTCGTTGGGGCCGAGGACCGGGCGGGCATAGGAGACACGCAGAGCCCAAGCGTGCCGCACGAACAGGGCAACGAGCTCCTCTGCCCATCCAATGGTTCGTTCCCGCCAGTCGCCATCGTCATGCTCGTGATCGGCCATCTCCGCATGGATCGCGTCATAGGCAAGGGCAACGAGCGAACCCTTGTCGGGGACATAGCCGTACAGAGCCATGGCGGTGACACCCAGTTGTTCCGCCACTGCCCGCATCGAAAGACCGACAGACGGGTTTGCGTCGGCAACCGCAATCGCAGCAGTGACGATTTCGTCGATTTCGAGGCGCGGCTTCGGTCCACGCGTCGACGCGGCGGGCTCCACCCCCTCGGATCGCCAAAGCAGTGCCATCGCTCGAGCCACTCGGTTGGCTTTGGTCATCTCTATACGATGTATAGTACAGCCACTCCACCTCAATGAGGTATCGAGGAGAGAAATCATGACCACAGCAACGCTGCACGACGGCAAACGGGTAGCCGTCGAGATCCAGGGTGAGGGCCCGTTCCTGCTCCTGCCGGTGAACCCGACGCCGGTGGAGGGTGAGGCTGCGGAGGAGATGCGCAGGTGGGGGGCCGACCCCGCTCTGGGCCGTTCCCTGATCGAGGGTTTGCGCGACATGGTCACCGTTGTCGCTTTTGACTACGAGGGACATCTGCTGGCGGCACCGAAGCCAGACACGCTCACCCCTTCCAACATCTCATCCGACGTGCTCGCCGTGGCCGACGCGGCGGGAGCTGGAACATTTGCGTACTACGGATACTCGTGGCTTGCTCTCACCGGGATGCAGCTGGCGATCCGCACGGACCGGCTTACAGCGCTCATCATGGGAGGCTTCCCGCCCCTCGATGGGCCGTATGCCGAGATGCTGGATGTGACGGCTGCCACTCATCGAATGGCTTCCCAACCTGGCCCCGTATACCCGCCCACCGACGGACCCTCTGAACCGGGCGACTGGTCCACCGTCGAGTTCGATATGGCCGAACCCCAGGCCCGTCAGTTCCTCACGTTGTACACGAATCTCCAGGACTTCGATGAACGTCGCGCCCTGTCACAGCTCGACTGTCCCCGACTGTGTTTCGCCGGCAGCGAAGACGAGATCGTCTACGACGAGCGGTGGGGAGGCACTCACGTCAACATGGCACGACCCCTCGAGGACAATCACCGCGAACTCGAAGCCGACGGCTGGTCCGTACGCCTCCTCGAAGGTCTCGATCACACCCAGGCCATGCAGCCCGACAATGTCTTGCCGATCATCCGGCCCTGGCTGGCTGCCGAGCTGGTCCGGCCCGGGTGACGATCTGGTGGTGCCGCCCTCAGGCGAGGCTCACCTCGAGAGGCACCGACCGCGACAAGCAATGCCCGACCGGGGACGTGGCGATCACCTTCTCGTGAAGAGCCTGGATCGCTTCGTCCTCGGCGTCGGCTTCGATGTGGACCTTGGCTCCGATCGAGGAGAAGCCGGCGTTTCCTTCACCCAGGCCAAGGAACGTCTGCAGGTCTAGATCGCCTTCGAGCTCGATGCGAAGATCTTTCAACTCGATGCCGGCAACGGTGGCATTGGCCGCGTAGCCGATGACGAGGCAGGAGCCGAGGGCCCCGAGGAGCTGCTCGACGGGGTTGGGCGCCGTGTTCGTGCCGCCCAAGCCGGGGGGCTCGTCGAACGCGACCGGGGCCAGATCACGCGACTGAGCCGTTGTTCGGAACGCGCCACCCCAGGTGACTTCGGATTTCCATGTGGTCTGTCCCTTGTCTGGATCCTCCTGGACTGCTTGGACAAGGGCGCCGACTGTCGGCAGGTCGACATCGTTGAGGTAGGTGGTGGTCATGAGAATTTTCCTTCTGTAGCAACGTGAATACGGCAAAGCACCGCTCAAGCGAAATGACTGCTCTCGGGTGGTGGCGGTGAGCTACGAGCGTCGAGCGCTCGGGCATTCCACCCGAGAGCGTCGACAACACATGCACCGGAAGGATCCGGGGTTTCGATTTCTAACTTGTCGCACGGCTGACCTCCTATGTCATCGTCTCAACGCGCTCATGCGAGCGCCCGAGGCGGAGGTCCGCCATAGGCATCTCATCGATCAGGCATTGGCACCGAACTAATCGGTTGCCGCGGTTTCACAGGGCCTGTCCCTCCACCGCTCTTGATGAGCGCTGTCAAGTGACTGACAGCATGATCGTCTTCACACGTGCAGTCAAGACAACGGATACACGACAGCGACAGCACTCGTCCCCGTTTCCGGCGGCCCGAGGCGTTCACGGCATCACGCTATCGGAGATCCTCTGCTCCAGCCCTGCCAGATCGAGATCAGCCATCGTCGGACCTGGGCCGACGTGGAAGGTGTCGATCACCTCACCCTCGCGGCTGTCGAGCTTGGCGAGACGGATCTCGAGACCACAGCCATCGAGTACGCCGAGGATCTCAGCCAGTCGTCCGATGCGGTCTGAGCACTTGACTACGACGACCAGATCGCCCGTCGCGGGATCGGTTGAGATGCGTGCGCTCGGCCGGGGGCGGGACACCTCGGACATGGGATAGGCGGCAGCGCGGATTGCGACCCTGTCATCGGTGTCGAGCTGCCCGAGAAGACCGGCTTCGACATCTACGCGAACTCTGTCCCACCGCTCCCCCGGAACAATCCCACCGGTGCGGTCGTCCCTGACCCGGAACGAATCGACGACCAGGCCATCCGATCGCCCGAAAAGTCGAGCCTCGAGCACGTCGACCCCATTGGCGGCAAAGACGGCGGCGACAGTCCGACGGAAGCCGGATTGGCTCGGGCCGACCACCACCACGGTGTCGATGGGCTCACCGACCCGAACCCCCAGGTTGGAGACACCCTCCAGATCAGAGACCAGCTCGAGATGCCAGAGCACCTCTTCGACCGAGAGGGCCCGCAGGTAATCGTCGGGCATCGCATCGAGATGAGCAGCCATCTCATTTATCGACTCGACCGACCGAGCCATGACCTCTTGCCGGGTGGCCGCGCCCGTTGTGATGGCAGGCTCATAGGCGCCAAACCTGGTGGCGCATCTCAGGAAAAGCGTCTTGAGCAAGCTCGCCTTCCAGTCGTTCCACATCGAGGGTCCGGTAGCCCTGGAATCGGCGATCGTCAGCAAGTAGAGCACCTGCAGCAACTGGAGGCTGCCTACCTCCGAGGCCACATTGTCGATCACGGCCGGGTCGGCCAGGTCACGTCTCGTGGCGGTCAGAGGCAGGAGAAGGTGATGGTTCACGGCGCCGACCAAGAGGTCTGTCGTCTTGGCGTCCATCCCCATCCGATTGGCGAAGGTGGCCGCGATCTCGGCGCCGACTTTGGCGTGCTCTCCACCGTGACCCTTGCCGATGTCGTGGAGGAAGGCGGCGAGACGGAGCAGCCGGGGATGGTCCAACTCGAGCCCGACATCGCCAAGCGGACCCTTGTCCGACAGGACCGCCTGCATCTCCGCCACGGTGCGCCAGAGGTGCGCGGCCACTGGGTGCTGGTGAAACGGCTCGAGCTGGGGCAGGGTGGCCACGACGTCCCACTCAGGGAGCACATCCGTGAGATGTCCCTCCTCCCAGAGAGTGTCGAAGATGGCTCTCCCCCGTTCACCGGCCCCAAGGAGCCGGTCGAGATCGTCGATTGTTGGCGGAGAATCGTTCCTGACCGGCTCCTTCGGAGCCGCGCCGCGTGACCAGATCCGTCGGCCGGCAGGGACCGGTCGATCTTCGAGGATCTCCGGCCATTTACGCTCGGCGAGACGATCTATCGATTGCATGGCGGCGACCAGATCGCCCGCTGTCTCGAATGTGTCGTGTCCTAGCCAGCGAGCCACAGGCTCACGCAATTCGGGCGAGAACACATCATGCGCCTTGCCGGTCACCGCATGGAGTGCGTTGCGAACCCGGAGGAGGACCTCGAGTGCTTGTGCCTCCTCTTCCTGATGCTGGCTCGAGAACCTGCCGATAAGCTCTTGACGCCGCCGCTCCCATTCGAAGCCCTGCAGCGCGCGCAGACCGCCACGGCCGGTCTTGATGTCGACTGCCATCAGTCGATAGGGCGACTCGGCCCGCCGGTTTCGCTCGGCATCCACCAGGTAGCGGCGCAGTGGACGCGCTCGCGTCACCCGGGTGACGGCTGCCATCAGCTGA
>JBEVIF010000059.1:0-5993 GCA_040510795.1 Acidimicrobiia bacterium | reverse complement strand
CCTACAAGAGCTCGCCGAATTTCTCTGAGCGCCCTTCACGAACGTAGAACGCACAACGTATAACGTGAAACGTAATGCGTCTCTATCGCGTCGGTGACGAGGGAGCAGCGGTGCGGGACATTCAGGAGCGTCTCGATGCCCTGGGCTACCCCACCGAGTCGGATCCCTCGTCGACCTTCGGCCCAGGCACACAGGCGGCGGTCCAGGAATTCCAGAAGGCCAGGGGACTCGACGTCGACGGCATCGTCGGACCCGACACATGGCGCTCGCTCTATGAGGCCGGGTACCGCCTCGGTGACCGGATGCTCTTCCTCCGCCGGCCGATGATGCGAGGGGAGGACGTCTCAGAGATCCAGTCCCGTCTGAGCTCGCTCGGCTTCGACGTGGGCAAGGTCGACGGGATCTTCGGACCCAAGACCGAAGAGGCCATCATCGAGTTCCAGCACAACCGCAACCTGGCAGAAGATGGAAAAGCAGGACCGGAGGTGGTCACCGAGATACATCTGGTGACCCGGGGCGAGATGAAAGAGGGTCGGCAGGCGGTGCGTGAACGGGAATGGCTCCGTCGACTCCCACCCACCGTTGCCGGGGCCAGGGTCTACCTCGACGCAGGTTGTCGGGACACCCACGAGGCGTCTGTCACTTGGGAGGCGGCATCAGCCGCCGCGCTAGGGCTGCAGCAGTTGGGTGGGCTCCCGGTGATGTCGAGGTCACAGGACGGATCGGTCCCAGAGCGGCTCAGGGCCCATAGGGCCAACGTCCTCGGCGCGGATCTCATCGTTGCCTTCCAACTGAGCCCCGACGGGGACGACGCTGTCTTCTACTTTGCCTCGGAGCACAGCCGGTCCGAGGCGGGTGAATTGCTAGCACGGTCCCTGGCCTCGGCGCTTGGCGGCAAGGTCGAGGGACGGGCCGGCGCCCTCCTCAAGGAGACGCGCGCGCCCGCCGTGGTTGTGTCAAGAGGCAAGCTCGACGAGGAGGTCGGGTACTCCGTCGTCGACGGTCTGACCCAGTTCTTCGCCAACGCCGCAGGCGAAGTGGCCACTAGCCGTTGAACATCCGATAGAGCCGCTCGAGCTCTCCCAATGAGCCGAACCTGATCTCCATCTTGCCCTTCTCGTTCCGGTAGCTGATCTTCACCGGAGTGCCAAGGTGGTCGGTGAGCCGCTTCTCGAGCTCGATGATCTCTGCAGGCCGGAGCTGACGAACACCGGTCGGGCTGTTGCGCCGCTCCCCCTTTCTCATCCTGACTGCGTCCTCCATCTGCCGAACGCTCCACCCCTCGTCGACCGCTCGGCCGGCGAGGTGTGTGGCGTAGGCGGCGTCCTCCATTCCGACCAGGGCGCGGGCGTGCCCCGCCGAGAGCTCGCCGGCATCGACCATCTCCTGGACCTCTATCGGCAACTGAAGGAGACGCAAGGTGTTCGCGATCGTGGGCCTCGACTTGCCGACGCGCCCCGCCACCTGCTCCTGAGTCATTCCATAATTTTCCAGAAGTTGTTGGTAGGCGTGAGCCTCCTCGAGTGGGGTCAGATCCTGGCGCTGCACGTTCTCGATCAACGCCTCGACCAGAGTCGGCTGACCGGTGGCCTCACGAATCACCGCCGGAATGACGCCCAACCCGGCTCGCTTTGCTGCCCGCCAACGTCGCTCCCCGGCGATCAAGACATAGCCGTCGTCCCCTCGGGTCACCACGATTGGCTGCAGGATGCCCACGTCCTTCATCGAGTCGGCCATCTCCTCGAGCGACTCATCGTCGAATCGCGAGCGGGGCTGATCCGGGTTGACCTTGATCTGATCGACCGGGATTTGTCGAAAGCCCCCTGATTCGACCTGAGCCGGATCGATGGGGATCAATGACTCCAGACCCCGGCCCAAGCCCGTACGTCTACTCGTCATCACATCCTCCTAGTTCAGCCCGTGACGTTCGATGAACTCCCGGCCCAGTTGTCGGTAGGCGATGGCCCCCCGGCTCATCGGATCGAACGCCTCGATCGGTTCCCCGTAGGACGGAGCCTCGGAGAGCCGCACCGAGCGCGGAATCACCGTGCGATAGGTGGTTTCGGCAAAATGCTCACGGACCTGCTCGGCTACATCCTTGGACAGCTTGGTTCGACCGTCGTACATGGTGAGCACCACACCGCCAACCTTCAAGTCCTTATTGAGATTTGCCGTCACCAATTGCACATTGCGCAACAACTGGGTGAGACCTTCCAAGGCGTAGTACTCACACTGGATCGGGATCAACACCTCGTCGGCGGCGGTGAAGGCGTTGACGGTGAGCAGACCCAGAGAGGGAGGACAATCGATCAGTATGGCCTCGAAGCCCTGATCGAGATCAGCAATGGCGGTGCGCAAACGTGTTTCACGTGAAAGCAGGGAAACGAGCTCGATCTCGGCGCCGGCCAGGTCGATCGTGGCCGGGATGACGAACAAATCCCGCACCGACGTGGGTTCCACCGCGTCATCTGTCTCGGCTTCCTTGAGCAGAACTTCATATATCGACGTGTTGATTGCCGACCGATCCACCCCGAGACCACTGGTGGCATTGCCCTGCGGGTCGAGATCGATCAGGAGTGTTCGCTGACCCTGAAAAGCCAATGCCGCGGCCAGATTGATGGCGGTGGTCGATTTGCCCACGCCACCCTTTTGATTGGCCAGCGCGACAACCAGAGGGCGCTTCTCGCTCACTGAGGACGCATGATAAGAAGCCAAACAGTTTGGTCAAGGACCGTGCCCGGAACTTCGAGCAGGTCGAAGCCCACCACCACCGGTGGCGCCGCCCAGGAACCCCCCACCACCGCCCTGCCCCCCGGCCGCAGCAGACGTGTGAAGGTCACCAACGCTTGCTCCGGAGAGAGACTGGCCCGGGAGACAATCCCATCGACCGGGGTATCCCAGTCCGAGATATCTCCATGTACTACCTGGACATTGGGCAGATCCAGCATCCGGGTCACCCGTCTCATCAGATCGACTCGCCGGCCCGATCGATCGAGTAAGACAAAACGGGTATCGGGCATCACGACGCTGAGCGGAATCCCGGGTAGACCAACCCCGGAGCCGACATCGAGAACGAGATCTGGGGTGTCTCGAAATCCTCCGGCAAAAAGCAACGAGTCACCGATATGGCGATTGTCGACCCGGACCGCCTCGTTGGGGCCGATACCACCGGCTTCCACCGCTTCGGTCAGCAGCCACTCCCGATATCGTTCGAGAGTGGAGAGCCGGGTCGGGGATAGCTCACGACCGGCCCACTCGCTGCACCGAGCCCAAAGAAGGTGGGAAGGTTCCACGTGAAACAAATTACCCGGCCCTATTGAGGACCGGGCAATTTGAGACTTCGCACTTGGTATTTGGACTCGTTCCGAATACCAAATACCAGGTACCCAGTACCTATTCCTCTTCCTCGCTCTGCGCGGCGGCAGTGGCGGCAGCTGGTGCCGTAGCGGTGAGAACCACGTAGCGACGGGGCGATTCCCCTTCGGAGTAGGAGTTGACGCCCTCTCGAGCGGCCGCAGCGTCGTGGATCACTTTTCGATCGGCCGGGCTCATCGGTTCCAGCATGACCTCGCCACCTTCGACCATGAGTTGGTCGATGAGCCGATCGGCGTAGATGGTCAGCGCCTGACGGCGTCTTTCGGCATACCCGGCGATATCGAGGCGAAGACGGGCCGTGTCATGACCGTAACGCTGCATGACAGTCCGGGTCAGCTCATGAATCGCCGAACGCACCGAGCCCCGAACCCCGACCAGTGCCTCGGTCTGCTCCCCGTCGACGTCGGCGACGATGACATCCTCTTCGATCTTGGTGGTAACGGTCCCTTCCAGACCAAATGCATCAACCAAACCCTCGAGAAACTGGGTGGCGATTCGAGCCAGTTCCTCGATCGTTATATCGGGACGATCGTCGATCTTGGGCTCTCGTTTCTCTCCCTGTTCGTTCATATGACGACCCTTGCTCTGCGATTGTTGGACCCGTTGATTGCCGCCACCATTCTTAGCCGAAGTCGGTGCCTTTTGCTGCTTGGATCCACGGTCCTGACCTTGTCCCTTGCTCTCCCGTTTGCGCTCGTTGCGACGGCGCCGGCTCTTCCTGCGCTTCACCCTGACCACCGCGTCCTGACCACCGAGGCCCAGGAAGCCCTTCTCCGGCTGCTGGATGACTTCGACCGCCAGCTGTTCTCGGTCGGTTACACCGAGCTCCTGCATCGCCGCCTCCACCGCCAGGTCGACGGTTCTGGCCCGGACCTCGATCTCGACGTAACTCACGTCACCTCCTCCTGCGCCGTCGGCGCTTGTCTGCGGCGCCCTGTTGGGGTTTCTTCGCCTCGGCTTGTTCTGACGCCGGGATTGCCGTTGGTTCTTTCTTTGGCTCCTCGGTCGTCGTGGCCGCCGGCGTCGGGCGTCCGTCCATCTTGAAGATCAGGGCCTGCTGGCCAAGTCGGAACAGGTTTCCCGTCGCCCAATAGATGATGAGGCCTGCGGGGAAGTTCCAGGAGATGAAACCGATGAAGAGCGGCATGATCTTGGTGATCGCCTGCTGAGCACCGGCACCCGGCTGACCAGCGGGGCGTTCCTGTCCATAGGTGGCATGCCATTGCTGGACGTACTGGGTGGCCACCATGAGGACAATCATGATCAGATAGGGGAGAGCTGCCATCACGCCGAGCGCCATCGCCTCGGACGGGCTCGTGAACAGGTCCATACCGAGAAATGTCTTGGGGACATCGTCGGCCAGCGCCAGCCCCAGGGCGCTTTCTGGCGCGATGTATTGCTCCGGTGTCTGAAGAAGGCGGAACAATGCGAACCAGATCGGCATCTGGACCAGGAGGGGGAGGAGACACCCGCCGGGAGTGGCCCCGGCCGACTTCTGCAGCTCCATGAGCTTCTTCTGCATCTCCTGGGGGTCGTCCTTGTACTCCTTCTGGATCCGCTTGATCTCGGGCTGGATCGCCGTGAACGCACGGGTGGCCCGGGTCTGTTTCAAGGTGAGGGGAAACACCAGGAGGTTGACCACGATGGTCAGCAGGATGATGGACAGACCGAGAGACACCCCCTCGGCGAACACGCCATCGAGAAGGTCGTAGAAGAAGCCCAGGATCGAGCCGAGGCCCCTGATCAGTGTGTTGAAGATCTCGCCCATCAGTTGGCTCTCCAGGTCTCAGGCACCGGGTCGTAGCCACCGGGGCGGAGGGGATGACATCTGCCGATTCGCTTCATCCCGAGCCAGGACCCCCGGATCACGCCGAACCGCTCGATCGCCTCCGCCGTGTAATGCGAGCATGTCGGCTGATAGCGGCAGTTGGCTCCGAGGTTGGGACTTACCAATTTCTGGTAAATCCGGATGAAGCCGACGGCAATCATGCGAGGACGGAAGATCGAGTCAGACATCAGGCGTCTCGAGGGCGCGTTCGAGCCACCCCATCAGCTGGGGATGCGGGGCGTCTGCTACCTGGCTGCTGCCGATGAACACGTAATCCGATCCTGGTTTCAACTCCACCCCCCGCAGAGAGTGTCGAAGACGGCGCTTGATCCGATTCCGGGTGACCGCATTGCCGGCGCTCCTCGAGACAACGAGCCCGACACGTGACACTCCCGGCTGACCGGAGCATTTCACCATCACGACGCCCCCTGAGCGGCGTCTTGTCCCCTCCTTCAGCACCCGTCGAAAGTCTCTAGGGGAGCGAAGGGATTCGAAGTCAGGCAGCGAGACGCTTCCGACCTTTGAGCCGGCGCGACTTGACGATCCCGCGCCCAGCTCGGGTCTGCATGCGATGACGGAAGCCGTGACGGCGCTTTCGCCTTCGAACCTTGGGTTGGTAAGTCCTCTTCATGACAAAACAGGGGGGTAGAAGTGTGAGTCACGATAGGTTACGAATCCTCGCCGAACTATGTCAAAGTCCGATTCGATGGCCGCTGGACCCAGCGTCGACTACATCTCGGAGCCAGATGGGTGGGAGCGCGAAGAAACCAAATAGCTCGCGAAAAGAATG
>JBEVIF010000058.1:0-4266 GCA_040510795.1 Acidimicrobiia bacterium | reverse complement strand
GTTGTGATCACCGGGACAGCTGTCATTCCGATCGATGACTCCATGTCGACACTCATCGGCTACCTCGTCTTTGTCGCCATCGGGGTCTACCTTGCCTACCTCCTCCTATCCCGCCTACCTGAAACCATGGCCTTGACCCGCCCCGAATGAGCACGCGACTCGTCGCTGCCGCGAGCCGCGCGCTCGACACCCACACGTCGCGTCGGGGCTTCCTCCGCCGTGCGGCCATGGTCGGCACCGCTCTTGTCGCTGCGCCGGCCGCGTACATCCTTCGTCCGGGCAGCGCGTACGGCGCCGTCGTGCCCAGCCAATGCGGAGGGGGGGCCAGATGCAACGACGGCTGGACCGATTTCTGCTGCAACATCCATGGGGTCAACACCTGCCCTCCCGGGAACGTGGTCGCCGGTTGGTGGCGAGCCGAAGGCAACACGTTTTGCGACGGTCGGAGTCGCTACTACATGGACTGCAACTCGGCGGATTGTGGGGGATGCAGCTGCGGCGGCTCCGGCACCTGCTCCGACTCGTGTGTGAACTGCAACTGCCAGTGCAACCACGACAACTGCAGTGAGCGCAAGGTTTGCTGCACCCGATTCCGCTATGGCCAGTGCAACAACGATCTCCCCTGCGTCGGGCCTATCACTTGTCGGGTGGTCACCTGCGTGCCGCCCTGGGAATGGGACTCGACCTGCACCACAACGAGCGCCGTGTCCCAGTCGACATACAGCCACAACGCCGCAGGACTGCTCCCCGACACCACCCCCAAGGGCCCTTACCGAGCCCGGCCGGCTGTCGTCAGCGGCACCACGTTCCAGTTACGCAATGCCTTGAGCAGCGGAGGAGCCAACCAGACTTTCGACTTCGGCCTGCCCGGCGACTACCCGGTTGTCGGCGACTTCTCGAATGCCGGGGTCAGGACCATCGGGATGGTTCGCAACACCCGTCATGGCGTTGCCGGCGTCGGCAACCTGGTCTGGTTCCTCCGTCAAGTCGAGGGCCCTGGCAGCCCCAACCTCGTCATCGAATACGGGAGCCCGGGTGACATCCCGGTCGTCGGGGACTGGAACGGCGACGGTGTCCACACGATCGGCGTGGTGCGAGGCAATAGATGGCTGCTGCGCAACTCGAATCGTCAGGGAGATCCGGACATCGACTTCGTATTCGGCCAATCAGGAGACATCCCCATCGTCGGGGACTGGAACGGCGACGGCCGCACCGGGATCGGCGTCGTGCGGGGGGACCGCTGGATCCTTCGCAACGTGCCCTCGGCCGGCCCAGCGGACCAGGACTTCAACTTCGCCGGGAACGGCAGGCCTGTCACCGGGGACTGGGACGGCGATGGCCGCACCGGGGTCGGCTGGTTCAACGCCGGCACATGGACGATTCGCAATGTCGGGTCCGCGGTATCCACCACCTTCACATTCGGCGGGAATGGCTTCCCCCTGACCTGGGGACGGAACGCCTGATGACCGCAATCGTCATCATCGAGGCCGTGGTGATCGTCCTACTCGCCATTCTCGTCGCCGGACTGCTCAAGAGCCACGCCGAGATCCTCCGACAGCTCGCCGCACTCGGCGTCACCGAGGAGGGGGCGGTCACAGTGGGGACACCCCAGACCAGGCCAAAGACCACCGGTTTCGAGAAGGCCCCGTCCAACACACTGAGCGGAGTAGGTCTCGACGGCGCCGATCAGAGCATGAGCCTCGTCCATGGCCGCGGCAACACGTTGGTGGCGTTCCTTTCCTCGGGGTGCCTGAGCTGCCAGACGTTCTGGACCGAGTTCCAGGGCGATTTCGAACTACCCATGCCCGACACGCGGACCGTGATCGTCACCAAGGGCCTGGGGTCCGAATCAGCGGCCAAGTTGGTCGAGATCGCGCCACCGCGGGTCCCCCTGATCATGTCGGACGAGACATGGGAGACGTTCCGGGTCCCAATGACGCCCTACTTCCTCCTCGTCGACGGCCAGGGGATGGTCATCGGGGAGGGCGCGGCATCGAGCTGGAAGCACCTTCTCGGGCTCCTCCGTCAGTCTGCCCGCGATTCGGTGCCTGTCCGCCTCGACCCTTCCGGCCGCGAGGAGTTCACCGATCAGCAACTCCGTCAGGCCGGCATCGAGCCGGGCGATCCTTCCCTCTACTCCAACCCGCTGGAGAAGGAATCCTGAGATGCCACGATTGACCCGCAGCGGGATCGCAGTCGAGGTCCCCGACGACTGGGAAGGCTCGATCTCGGGCGGCGACTTCCAGCTCCAATCGGACGGCGCCGTGGAGCCGACCGTCATGCACGTGGCCTCCTTCCCGCTGCCACCCGAACGGGGGTCATTCGGCACCGGTGCGGTGGAACTGATGAGCAGCACCGACGCGTTCGTGACTCTGTTCGAGTATGGCCCGGAGAGCGCCGGTACTCCCCTGTTCGAAGCCGAGGGGATACCCCGTCAGATCGCGGCGCGCGAGTTCGATCGAAACGCCCTGCAACGTGCCATGCCCGGCCAGACCGGTTTGCAGCGATTCTTCACCCACAACGGTCGCGCCTTCTGCCTCTACGTAGTCCTCGGCTCACACATCGACCGAACCGACCTCCTCCCCCGAGTCAATGCTCTGCTCGAAACCTTGGAGATCGAATGACCGCGCGGCGATGGTCTCTCGTCTCGGTGACCTTGGTGGCGCTGATCGCCATCACTGTCGCCCTCTTCCCGGGCCACGCCGAAGCGCTCACCGTCAGCGGCAGATTCACCGACGACAACGGGCACCCGCTCGAGAACGGGATCGAGGCGATCGCCAATGCCGGCATCACCTTCGGGTGCAACCCGCCGTCAAACACTCGTTATTGCCCCGACGACACCATGACGAGAGCCCAGGCCGCTGCTTTCGTCGCCAGGGCGCTGGACCTGCCCGACACCGACGACGACTTCTTCAGCGATGACAACGGGCATGGCCTCGAGAGCGCAATAAATCGCCTGGCCGAAGCGGAGATCACGGTCGGGTGTAACCCTCCGGCCAACGACAGGTTCTGCCCGAACCGAGGGCTGACTCGTGCCGAGTTCGCCGCATTTCTCGCCCGCGCCTACGACCTGTCCCAAACGAGCAGCGACCGGTTCGTCGACGACAACGGCCATGTGCTCGAAGGCGCCATCAACCGGGTAGCAGGGCAGGGATGGACCTTCGGTTGCAACCCGCCGACCAACGACAGGTATTGCCCAAACGATCGTTTGACCAGGGCCCAAAGCGCCGGGTTCGTGCGTCGGGCACTCGAGCTACCCATACCCGGCATCGTCGTCCCGCTGTCGGAATGGAACCGATCGGCGTGCTCTCGGGGCGGGGGCGACTGCACCCTCAGCCTCGTCGTCGGCGCGGGGACCACGTACCGCATCGACGAAGGGCTGTTCCAGGTGCTCCCCTATCGATCAGGTGAGGAGGCGGCCTTCACCTCGGGCGACACCAACTTCCGTCTCACCCTGAACGGGAACCCGGTGTCGTTGTCGGCGCGCCCCCTCCGGACCAGCGGCGCGATGGCCGAGCGCGCCTGGGTGTCGACGATGACGTTCTCCCGTGGCACCCACACGCTGGTGGCGGAATGGCGATGGGCAGGTGTTGTCGTGCAGGAGACCACAGCCCGGGTAACCGCAACCGGCTGAGCGACCAGATCGCATAGTGCCCCGGATGCGACATCATGCATCGGTGCCCTCCGCAGCATGGCGAAGGACGGGGCTGGCCGCCCTCAGCATGATCCTCGGCCTGGTGATGATCCCGGCCTTGCCTGGGGAGCCTTCGTCCGACACATCGACCCGCTGGAACAGCTTCTCGGAGTCTTCAACTTGCGGCGCTCCCTTTGCCAGAACTCCATTTGCCTCGAAGTCCGGAGGACTGTCGGCCGCAGAGCCGGTGCTCGGCCCTTTCGGCACCTACTTCGGGAGAACGATCGGACAGGTCAGAGCCAACCTCGTGCCGTGGGTGGTGCCCGGCAGCGGGGGAAGGGTGGTGAGCGTGCACCGTCTCGCACTTCCCGCCTTCCGTCGGGTCAGCGGCGGTCTGGCGGCCCAGGCGGCGCAAGGCAATACGTACACAGTCAGCAGCGTGTCCGCCTTCACATCCCGCACGATCTCCGACAGCACTCAGATCTCGCGTCACGGCCTCGGTCTCGCCATCGACATCAACCCGCCACAGAACCCGCAGCGTGACGACAACAGGCTGATCACCAACATGCCCGGCTGGTACGTGGATGTCTGGCGCGACGCTGGGTTCTGCTGGGGGGGTGATTGGGCATTCA
>JBEVIF010000057.1:0-3638 GCA_040510795.1 Acidimicrobiia bacterium | reverse complement strand
AAAGAGCATGGCAAGGACCTGGACGGAGGGCTCGTCAACCGCCTGGTCCGCGAGGA
This sequence comes from Acidimicrobiia bacterium, assembly GCA_040510795.1. Lineage (GTDB taxonomy): Bacteria > Actinomycetota > Acidimicrobiia > Spongiisociales > ZC4RG35 > JARDZU01. The sequence continues at coordinate 3,582 of JBEVIF010000057.1, read as the reverse complement.
GATCTCCGCGGGTTGAGGGTCCCCGACATCGAGCCAATGCTGGCGACGAGGGTGGAGGTTCCATTCGACGATCCAGGCTGGTGGTTCGAGTTGAAATGGGACGGCTATCGGGCCGTTTTGGCAGCCGACAACGGGCGGATCCGGGCCCGATCTCGACGGGGGCTCGATCTGACAGGGCCGTTTCCCGAGCTGTCCGCGCTGCCCCTCCCCGATGGGGTGGCCGTCGATGGCGAGGTGGTTGCCTTCGACGAGGACGGAAAGCCCTCCTTCTCCTATCTCCAGCAGCGCACAGGTTTTGGTGGCCGGGGGACCAAGGCCGATGTCGGGGTCAATTTCGTGGTGTTCGACCTGCTGTATTCGGATGAGAGCCTGCTCGCCCGCCCCTATGAGGAGAGAGTCGGGCGGCTGATGGATCTCGCCCTACCTTCACCGATCGTGGTCCCGACGCCGACGCCGGAGCACGGGCACGCGTTGTTCGAGTTCGCCAGGGCATCGGACCTCGAGGGCATCGTCGGAAAGCGTCTCGGGTCGCCATATGTGCCAGGTCGACGATCGCCCGACTGGCGGAAGGTATCGGTGCGACGCAGGCTGCGGGCGGTGGTGGGCGGGTATCTCCCCGGTGAAGGCGGTAGGGCCTCCACCTTCGGCTCGATTCTCGTTGGTCTCTATGACGACGACGGGCTTCGCTGGATCGCCGCCGTGGGCTCGGGCTTCGACGACGCCACGCTCGGCGTCTTCGCCACCCATCTCCACCAGATCGAGCGACCGACATCCCCATTCCACAACGACGTCATCCTTCCCAAGCCAACCAAGCCGGTCTGGGTGGAGCCGGGGATCGTGGTCGATGTGGAATACAAGCAATGGACCCACGACTACCACCTGAGGGCGCCTGTCTACAAGGGCGTGGAGATGGCCGACCCTTCGTCTGTGACCTGGGCAGAGGAAGGCCCGAGCTGATATCGCCGGCTAGCCCGCCTTGGCGGTCTTCGTCTCTTTGGTCTTGGTCGCCTCGACCGAAGCCTTGAGCGCTTCCAGCAGGTCGACCACCTTGGTCGGCTCCGGTGACACAGTGGCCACGATCTCCTCGCCGGCCACCTTCTTGGCCGCCAGGTCCTCTATCGCCTCGCGGGTGCTGTCGACATAGTCCTCCGCCTCGAAGGGTCGGGTCAGGTTGTCGATGAGCGAGGCCGCCATCTTCACCTCTTCCGGTCGAATCTCGACCTCGGCGCCGAGCTCTTCGAACTCGGCCTCCCGCAGCTCGTCTGGCCAATACATGGTCTCCATGACGATGACACCGTCTTTGGCCCGGAGGGTGGCCAGCTGTTGCTTTTCCCGGATCGAGACCTTGGCGATGGCGACCCGCCCTTTGTCCTCGAGGGCTTGCTCCAGGATCTTGTAGGCCTTGATTCCGGTCTTCTCCGGCGCCAGGTAGTAGGCGGACTTGTAGAACATCGGGTCGATCTCGGACTCGTCGACGAACTGGACCACGTCGACCAGCTTGTTGCCGTCTTGATGTGTCGAGTCGAGCTCGTCGTCGGTGAACACTACGAACCGGTCTTTTTCGAACTCGTAACCCTTCACGATGTCGTCCCACTCCACCTCCTTGCCGTCGGCTTCGGCGACCCGCTTGTAACGGATCGGGGAGTGGTCGGTCTTGCGCAATTGCTTGAACTTGGGCGTCCTGTTGTCGGTTGCCGTGTAGAGACCCACAGGGATCGTGACCAGCCCGAAGTTGATGGCGCCCTTCCATATGGCACGTGGCATGGTCGAAGATTAGTGGTTATGGACTGTTCGCTTCCGGGTAACTGCCCGGCCTCATACTCAAAACCAAAGGACCGCTAAGTTCGGGAGTCCCTGTGGTCCAGCGATATGGAGGAAGCATGAGCCGTTCCACCTGGAGAAGAAGCCGCATCGTCGTAGCGGCAGTTGTCATGGCTCTTGTCGGAGCCGCGATGGCGGCGCCGGTGAGCGCCCAAGAGGAGCCTGACGAGGGCTCGAAACAAGTCGAGCTTCAGATACTTGCCCTCAACGACTTTCATGGGAACATCAACACGTTCTCCAGCTCTTTCGGAGCCACCGGTGGCGCTCAGAATCTGGCGACCAACATCGCCGCCGCCGAGGCCGGGGTAAGAAACTCGATCTTCGTATCGGCCGGTGACCTGATCGGTGCCTCCCCACTGATCTCGGCTCTATTCCACGATGAGCCGACGATCGAGGTCATGAATGAGATCGGGCTCGACATCAACGGAGTCGGCAACCACGAATTCGACGAAGGACCTGCCGAGCTCCTTCGGATGCAGGAGGGTGGCAGCCACCCGGTCGATGGCGATCTCGATGGCGACGGGTTCGAAGGCGCCGACTTCGAGTTCCTCGCTGCCAATGTGACCGTGAACGACACAGGGAAGACGCTCTTTCCCGCCTATACGATCAAGAACTACCAGGGTGTGAAGGTTGCCTTCATCGGCCTCACGCTGGAGGGAACACCTTCCATCGTCACCCCTACCGGCGTGGCCGGCCTTACCTTCCACGACGAAGCGGAGACGGTCAATTCGATCGTCCGACAGTTGCGGCGGAATGCGAACATCGAGTCGTTCGTCATCCTCTTGCATGAAGGAGGGATGTCAGACGGAACTCAGAACACCTGCGGCAACGGTCTCACCGGCCCAATCGCCACCATCGTCCCTCAATTCGACGATGCGGTCGATGTGGTCATCGCGGGGCACACCAACGACGAATTCATCTGCGAGATCGACGGCAAGGTCGTCACGATGGCGGACAACGCCGGACGACTCTTCACCGACATCGACGTGACCCTCGACACGAAGACCAAGGACATGACCGTGGTCTCGGTGAACAACGTCGCAAACCTGCAGAGCGCCACCGACGATCCCGACGTGCAGGCCATCATCGACAAGTACGCCACCCTTTCGGCGCCTCTGGCCAACACAGTGATCGGGTCGATCACCGGCGACATCGTTCGGACGGCGAATGCTGCCGGGGAGTCGGCGTTGGGTGACGTGATCGCCGATGCCCAGCTCGCCGCAACAACAGCGCCCGAACTGGGTGGAGCCGTGGTGGCGTTCATGAACGCGGGTGGGATCCGGGAGAACCTGCTACACGATCAGATTTCAGGAGGGGAGGACGCGGGCGAAGTCACTTATGGCGAGGCCTTCACGGTCCAGCCGTTTGGTAACAGCCTGGTGACGATGACGTTGACTGGGACCCAGATCGAGGCTCTCCTGGAGCAGCAGTTCACCGGGGGCAACCAAATCCTCCAGGTGTCCAATGGCTTCAGCTACGAGTGGAGCCTGTCGGCCACACCCGGGAACAAGATCGATCCGGCCTCGATAATGCTCAACGGATCGGTGGTCGAGCCCGGGGCCAACTATCGGGTGACCGTGAACAACTTCCTTGCAGACGGCGGTGACAACTACACCGTCCTCGTCGGAGGGACGGATCGGCTCGGGGGTGAGGTGGACCTGGATGCCTTTACGGCTTATATCGAAGCCAACTCACCGTTGGGCCAAACAGCGCCAGCGGGGCGCATCGTCCAGATTCCCTGACACCGATGAAATGCGGGGC
>JBEVIF010000056.1:0-7031 GCA_040510795.1 Acidimicrobiia bacterium | reverse complement strand
GTGGCGGTTGCCGGCCCATTGAGCCGGAGCTCGCCGAGAAGACGGCTCCGCAGCGGATGGGCCAGCACCTTCAACGCATCCGGATCGAGCCGTGGATAGGGGGCCGTGGTCGTCATGACATGCACAATAGTTGTGCAAAAGAAATGTGCAAGTCCCCCAACTGGAACCTGAGGCTCTGTGTCGCGTATCCGCTACGGAGAACCTCAGGTTCGTCGTTTCAGGTGGCCTCGATGACAAGGTCGAACGATTCCGGCGGCATCACGTTGCCGAAATACCACTGCTCCGCCTCGTCCCAGCGGGCGTTCCATTCCTCCCGGTAACCCTCGCCCTCACGCTCGATCAGCTGGGCCCTTCGCAGCGTGGCCGGGGCATCCAGCAGCACCCGAAGATCGAAGAGGTCGGCGAGCTCGGGTCGTGCGCTATATGCGCCGTCGAGGATGATCACCGGGGCCGGCTCACAGACGACGGGTGTCGCTGCCAGGCTGCCATCGTCCACCTCCCAGTCGTAAGGGTGCCAGGTGGCGGCCAAGCCACTTGCAAGCGTTTCGAGCACCGGTCGCTGCCTTCTCCAGTCCATGCAGTGGTTCGCCTTTTCGGCTGCACTCATCGCATCCCACGTCTCTGCGGTGCCACCCGAGTAGAAGTCGTCGCCATCGATCACGACGGCCCCCACCAACGGGGCCACCTCACCGGCCAGGGTCGACTTCCCCGCTGCACTCTGCCCGTCGAGGGCCACGAGAATCGGGCCGGGCCGATCCGACCCGATCCGGCGGATGTGGCCGGCCAGCTCCGACGCCGCATCCATCGTGTGTCAGGGGACGGGAACGATTGCGTCGATTTCAACCAGGTAGTCGGGGCTGGCCAGCGACGACACCACCAGCAGCGTGTTGGCAGGCGCCGGGGCGGGGAAGAACTCTTTTCGGACCTCTGCAACTGGACCACGATCCTCGAGGCGCGTCAGGTACAGCGTGGTTCGTGCCACGTCGGCCATCCGACCCCCGGCCGCCTCGATCACTCGTTGCAGATTGGTGAGAACCTGTCCGGCCTGGGCCGCAGCGTCATCACCCCCGACGAGATCTCCGTTGTCGTCGAGGGCGACCTGCCCTGCGACGAAGAGGAGACGTCCCGATGTGACGATCCCGTGGGAGTAGTGGCCGGCTGGAGCCGGATGGCCCGGCACCTCCACCGCTGTTCGTTCGAATTCTTGTGCCATTCCGTCCAACCTATCAGTCCCCCAGTTGACAGCCTGTTGCAGGACACGGTAGCCTAGTCAATCAATCGATTGATAAAAGGAACAGTTGAATAATGACCATCGATCCGTCGGCTGAGGATCGTCTCGATCGAGCATTCGCCGCTCTGGCCGATCCGGTACGGCGGCGAATAGTCGCCAGGCTGAGTCGGGGACCGGCAACGGTAAACGAGCTCGCCGAGCCGTTCGAGATCACCAAACAGGCGGTGTCGAAGCACATCCAGGTGCTGGAACAGGCCGGCCTGGTGACGCGGAGCCGTGATGCGCAGCGGCGTCCCGTGCACCTCGACCCAACCCAGTTGGAGGCAATGACCGCCTGGATCGATCGATTCCGGCTGCAGCACGAGGAGCAGTACCGGCGTCTGGACGCCGTGCTCGTGGATATGAAAAAGGAGAAACGAAAATGACCAACCCACTATCGGTCAGCGCACCAGAAGACCTGCCGTTCATCGACTTCGAGCGTGAGTTCGACGCCCCGGTCGCCGCGGTGTTCCGGGCCCACAAAGAGCCGGATCTGGTCAAGCAGTGGATGGGACCACGCGATTACGAGACGGACATCGAGATCTACGACTTCCGCACCGGGGGTCGTTGGCGATTTGTCCAGCGAAATCAGGACGGGGAGGAGTACGCGTTCAACGGGGTCTTCCACGTCGTCCGCGAGAACGAGTTCGCAATCCAGACCTTTGAGTTCGAGATGTTCCCCGAGGCAGTAAGCATCGAGAGTCTCAGGTTCGAGGACCTCGGCGACGGGCGCTCCCGGGTCCGAGGCCACGCCACCTACCCCTCGCTCGAGGCACGTGACGGGATGGTCAGCGGGGGAATGGAGACCGGGATGAACGATGGGTATCAGAGTCTCGACGATCTGTTGACCACGCTTCTGGCCGAAACGAGCTGACGCCATGGACTGGACATTGGAAGTGGTGGTGTTGCCGGTGAGTGACATCGACCGAGCCGTCGAGTTCTACCGGGACAAGGTCGGGTTCGATCTCGATCACGACACCAGGACCGATCAGATGCATGTTGTGCAGCTGACTCCACCGGGGTCGGGCTGCTCGATCGTCTTCGGTGATCTCGATGCACATCGTGAGATGCCCCCGGGCTCGATGCGAGGTCTCCAACTGGTCGTTGCCGACGTCGAGGAGGCCCGCCAGGAGCTCATCGATCGGGGGATGGAGGTGAGCGAGATCATGGTCTTCGATGACAGGGACGGGGGGACCTTCTTCGGTTTCGCCGACCCTGATGGGAACACGTGGGCGGTCCAGCAGATCAAGGCTCGGGCCGAGAAGCCGCTGATTCCGCTTGAGGCGAGGGGCCGTTTCGGGGAGGGGATGGCCCTCTAACGCGTATCCTCGGCTGATGGCTGCCGACCTGATACTCCAATTGGTCAATGATCCCTGGACGTGGGGGCGGGGGTTCGCCGTCCGCTTGATCGCCTGGTTCCTTCTGATGGCGTTCCTCGCCCTTTTGGCTCTGGGGGTTGCGTTGCTTTGGCGACGTGGCGGCGGCGATGCCAAGGTCGCCGCCACGTCCGGGGACGAGGCTCTGGGTGCGATCCGTGTTCGCTACGCCCGGGGTGAGATGACCCGAGAGGAGTTTCTTCAGGTCAACAGGGACCTGGGCGGTCCTGAGCCACCACCGGCGGAATAGATGAGCGTCGGGCGGATCGTCGGGCTCGTGGTGGCATTAGCCGCTGTTGTTGTGACGGAGTGACTTGCCTGAGTTGCTGCTCACCCAAGGGCGGACAGGAAGACGAGCACGCGCTCGGACATCAGCATGGTCGCCGTTCTGTCATAAGTGGGCAGAGAGGAGTCCGCGAACAGGTGCACGTCACCGGGGTAGAGGAACAACTCTGCCTGGTCAGTGGAGTCGACGAGGGCCTGCGCCGCATCGAGATCGCCGCCACCCACGAATTCTGGGTCGGCGTCCATCCCATGAATCTGGACCGGCACTCCGTTGGGCCAACGGTCACCGAATTCGGTGACAGGGAGGCAGGAGTCGAAGAACAGCGCCCCCCGAGCCCCCTCACGAGTCTGGGCGAGCTTTTGGGCGGGCATAACGCCCATCGAGAATCCCGCGTAGACCAGCTCTGGTCCCAGCGTCTCGGCCACGGTGACGCCGCGGTCGATGATGGTGTCGAACCCGACCGTTCTGGCGTGAGCAATACCCTCCTCGAGCGTCGTGAAGGTGTGCGCGTCGAATAGGTCGGGGGTGTGCACGATGTGGCCGGCGGACCGCAGTTGGTCGGCAAACGCCGTTACGCCTGGGGTCAGACCCATGACGTGGTGGTAAAGCACGATTTCGGCCATTTTTCCTCCTCGTTCCATTGATCCATAATTTTGGAACAATCGGGAACGTTAGTCTGAACGGTCATGGACATCAAGCCGGTCGTGCCCGATTACGAATTGGTCGACACGCTCGAACTCACCGATCCCCGCCAGGTGCAGGCCATCGGCAATCAGCTCCGAACGACGGTCCTGGGTCTGCTCCACGAGCGGGCCGCCACCGTGACCGAGCTCGCGAGCGCCGTGGGCCGGCCCAAGAGCACGGTTGCCTATCACGTCGAAGTCCTCCACGAGGCCGGCTTGGTCCGCGTGGTCCGGACCCGTCGGGTGCGAGCCATCGAGGAGCGCTATTACGGGAGAACGGCCCGGATGTTCTATGTCGGGGTTGGGAAGGGCCGGGCCGATTCGATGCCGTTGGACTTCAACGACTTCGATGTCGCCGCCCAGGAGTCCCAAGCGGCATATCAGTCCCACAGGTTGTGGTCGTTCATCCGCCACGCCCGGATCCCGCCCGAGCGTGTATCGGAGTTCTGGACGAAGGTCATGTCGTTGGTGCAGGACTTCGACCGGCTCCCTCGTTCGGGGGACACCGCCTACGGCTTCGTTGTCGGTATATATCCGATCCCGGATTACCCGGTGCTGCCCGAGCCGGAATGATCTGGCTCATTTGGAACCTTCCAGCCCGATCCGACGTCCAACGAGCGTGATGGGCAAGCGCCTCCTGGTCATCGGCCTGGTCGCCACGGTGCTGGTGGTGACCCGGGCCGGTGAGGCATTGGCGTGTTCGTGCGCCCCTCTCACACCGGCGGTAGCCCTTGAGGAGGCCGATGCCGCCTTCGTCGGAACCCTGATCGATCGTCCCGGCTCGGAGATGACCTTCGTCGAGGACGCTCCGTACACCTTCGAAGTGGAGTCATGGGTCAAGGGCGATTTCGGCTCGGAAGTGGTGGTGCACGCCCCCAATCAAGGCTCGGCCTGCGGGATCGAGGCGCCGGTCGGCGACCGAGTTGGCCTTTTCGTCACCGAGGAGAACGGCGAGATCTCCAGCAGCCTTTGTGCCATGGTCGACCCAGACCTCCTGTTGGCCGGGGAAAGCCCGCTGGCCATCGATGGCACCGGGCCACCGGTCTTCCTGGTCGCCGGGTACGACGGCCCGGCCCGGCTGATGCTGGTCGACGCCTCCGGTGGCCTGGTGGCCGCTATCGGCGCCGAGGGCGAGTCCATGAACGGTTTGGCGATGTGCCCGGGCACCGATCGGTTCGTCGAGATGATGAACGACCAGATGGTGGTGAGGTCGGCCATCGACCTCACCGAGGTCCGCCGGGTCGATCTCGACAATCTCCCCTATGAGCGAGCGGTGCCGAGGATCTGGTGCCGGGACGAATCGGGGGACACGATGTGGCTGTCGGTCGACGATTGGACCGAGAGCGGCGGTTCGAAGATCCGGCTCGTTGATGCCGAGGACCTCGACCGACCCATCCTCGAAGGGCCGTACGGGTGGCTCGAGGTCGGGAACGAATTTGCCGTTGGCGGAGAAGGCCCTAGTGCGAAGAGCATCTGGCGTATCGACCTGAAGAGCGAGGAGCGCACGCTGCTCCACGAGGTCCCGCTGGATCCAGGTGATTCCGAGCCATCCGTGACGGCGTGGGTGGATCCCACAGGCGACCGGGTGATGCTCGCCCAGTGGCGCTACCGCGACGACACCGGCGGCAACTCGACGTTTTTTCTCTACGACTTGACCAACGGCGAGCTTCTTTGGCAGAGCGAGACCATGGCGACTGCCGATGGCGTCGGGTGGGTCGACCAGGGCACATTCGCCGCCTACTCCTACCCGGACATGAACAGCGATGTCGTGGACCATCTCTTCATCGATACCACCAATGAGACCATGGCGCATCTCCCCGCCACTCCTGGTTGGCAGGTGCTGCGGGTAGGTGAATACCTCGCTGGTGTGACGGGCGCCCACCTCAACGTCATGCGAATCGACGGTGGCCCGGTCGATCAGTTCCGGCTGCTCCCCTCCGAGGTGCACCATTTGGCTGCGGTGTTGCAACCGGAGGCGGAGATCAAGGCGACGACCGTGGTCGCCGAGGTGGCGCCGGCCGCTGATCCAGAAGACAGCACTACTTCGGAGAGCACGCAAGCCATCGAGTCGGTGCCCTGGCCTGCAATGGCTGTGGGGGCCGTGTTACTCGCGGGCCTGTCTGGTGTCATCGTCTGGCGCCGGCACCGCCCCAATCGAGCCTGATCAATCAAGTCGGTTCCTTCAATCCTGCTGGTCGACCAAGGCCAGCACTTCGGCAGCTGCGCCGTCAGGGTCGTCGAGATAGATCTCATGTCCCCCGTCGAGCTCGACCTGTCGGGAGTCCGGGCTGGCCTCCAGCCAAATTGCCTGGTCCTGCATGTTCGAGAAGCCCTGGGTTGCGGTCACCACGATTAGTGAGGCCGGGAATGACACCGGATCATTGGCGAATCGATTCTCGAACTCCGGACCGGCGTCCACGTGCTCCAGATTCGTTGGGTGATCCCACGCAATCTCGGGGATCAAGGCGGCCGTCAGGGTGGCGTCCGGCGCCGGGACGTCCAACAGAACGACTCCGACGACTTCGTCGGCATGCGTGGCGGCAAAGTAGGTGGCCACGAGTCCACCGAACGAGGAGCCGACCATCACGTAAGGCGGTTCCAGGCCAGCCGATTCGAGCAAAGCGTGAAGGTCACCGATCGCGTCGTCGGCGGTGCGTGGCTCGTTCGGAGCAGGGTCGCTCCCACCCCAACCGGCGCGGTCGTAAGCACAAACCCGGGTCTCATCGGCGACCGCCCTCGTGAATTCGGTTCCAATCATGCCGAAGTCGGAGACCCCTGCGCCGTTGGGATGGCCTGCCTCCAGGATGACGGTGGGGCTGCCCTCTCCCCAGCAGGTGAGGTTGAGTCGCCGCCCATCCTCGTCTACCCCGTACAAGCCCTCGATCACCGGACTAGCGAGCACGTCAGGTGCCGATGACGCTGTGGTCGGCGCTGTCGTCGTTCCGGTCGACGCGACGACGACCTCCCCTCGCTCCCACGGCCCTGAGGCAAACGCGGACAGCGCCCAGGCGTGGGCATCGGCGCAGGCGTCTACACAATCCTCGGGCAGTGACACCTCGAATGTCACGACCTCGCCGTCCACCCTGTAGTCGACAACGAGATCACCCTCGTAGCCAAACTCGGCGGCGTGCGAAGGGAAGCCCACTGTGTCTTCATCGACGACTTCGAAATCACCGTGGTCGACCTCCTCACCATCCTCGTCGTGTGATCCGAAGGCATTGGCCGTCGTGAAGAAATGGTCGTGCTCCAGCGGACCTTGTGCCCCTTCACACACGTCCCCCGAGGTCGGACCCGGCTCACCCCCGAAGAAGTTCCCCTGAAGCCAGCCGACATGCGTTTCGGCGAGTCCCGCCTCTTCGAAGGCAGCGAGCATCTCTTCACACGTCTGTGCGCGGTGCCAGGATCCGATCAACGGG
>JBEVIF010000055.1:0-5982 GCA_040510795.1 Acidimicrobiia bacterium | reverse complement strand
CGGCTCAGCCTGCGCCTGGCCAACGACCCCGTCTCGGGAGGTGCGGCCCCATCTCCCGAGACGACGGTCATCACCGGGGTCGAGAGGCGGACGATCCTGGACGCGGTCAACGGGCTGCCCGATCGATACCGGGAGGTGGTGACCCACCGGTATCTGCTCGGTCTATCCGAAGCCGAGACCGCGGCAACGCTGCGAATCCCGGTGGGAACGGTCAAGTCACGAACGGCCCGCGCCCTCGAGCGTCTCGAACATTCCCTGTCGAATCTCAGCGGGGGAGGCCGCGATGAGTAGGCCTATCGAGCAGGCCCTCGTGGATCTGGCCCACCACATCGACTGGCCGGCGCCGTCGGATCAGGCGATGGGACTCCGTAGGCGTCTGGAAGGGAGTCCACGGAGCCGCACCGGACATCGCTGGGTACCGGTTACGACCATCATTCTCATCCTCGTGGCCTCCTTGCTTCTCTTCTCGCCGACGGCCCGGGAAGCCGTGGCCGATCTGCTCGGTGTCGCCGGTATCGACATTCGATTCGACCCCGATCCGGCCGAAGTCGCGGGTGGTGAGCTCGACCTCGGCGAGGCCGTCACCCTCGAGGAGGCGGCGGAGGGGGTGGACTTCGAATTGTCGGTGCCGGGGAATCTGGGACCACCGGACGGCGTCTTCCTGTCTGACCGGCCATCGTCCGGCAGGGTCACGATGGTGTGGGAGAGCGATGAGGCACTTCCTGCATCAGGCGACACCGGGATCGGAGTGGTCTACAGCCAGTTCGCACTGGAGCTGGCCGAGGAAGCGGACTTCGTGAAGAGCGTCATGCCGGATACATCGATTCGGGCCGTGGAGGTCGACACCGCAATCGGGCTCTGGATCGAAGGGGCGCCCCATCTGATCTCATACGAGGACGCCACCGGCAAGCGGGTCGAGGAAGAGACGAGGCTCGCCGGCAACGTGCTGATGTGGGAGAGCGACGGTGTCACCCATCGCCTCGAGACGACGGTGGGCCTGGGTCCAACGCTGGCGCTGGCAGGCTCACTGCAACCGGTGGACTGAGGTGAGAGAGGCTGGCCCGGTTTGAATAGGGAACCGATCGGTGCGACCATGTGTCGTCTCCCCACCCGGAACTGAGGTTTTTGCATGGGATCGTTGGTCAAGAAGCGTCGCAAGAAGATGTCGAAGCACAAATACCGCAAGCGTCTGAAGGCGAATCGCCACAAGCGGAAGTGACTTCGTGAAGGGGCCGGTGCGAGCCGGTCCTTTCGCTATTGGCCCTTCAGGTACTTCTCGATCTCCTCGACGAGACGGTCGCCGCGGTCGTCGTCGGCTTCCTGTTCCAGCCGCTCTACGTATTCCTCGAGCTCGGTGTTTCCCTCGATGGCGGCGTCCACGGTGGACAGGAACTGACGTGAGGCCGAGGCGAGGTCACCGATGTCGAGCGTGACCCCGCACAACTCCGAGGCCTTGATTGCCAGAGCCTCAGTGGCCGGGGGATATTCCTGATTGGAGAGGTAGTGGGGGACGGCCGCCCACACCGAGATCACATCGATTCCGACATTGCCCAGGGAGTGGTTGAGCACCCCGAGGATCCCGGTTGGCCCTTCGTATCCCGACGGGAGCAACCCGTGAATCGCCAGGTCGTCAGGCCGGTTCGCCGACCCCACCAACGGGACGGGAAGGGTGTGTGCCACCTGACCGATGAAGGCGCCCATGGTCACGGCCCGGCGCACCCCCATCACCTTCATCACCTCGACCACGTCGTTGGTGAACGACTTCCACCGGTAGTGCGGCTCCTCGCCGAGGAGGATCACCATCTCCCGCTCCATGCCCCTTGCGACATACAGCTCGTTGCGCGGCCAGGAGATCGAACGGATCCCCGTGGCGTCGAGCTCGACTATTGGTCTCCGCACCTGGAAGTCGAAGTGATCGTCAGGGTCGATGATGGCGAACAGCTCGGCATCGAGCTTGTCGAGAAACTCGGAAACTGCCTGACTCGCAGACTCGCCGGCGTCACCCCAGCCTTCGAAGGCGACCAGGGCGACCGGGTCCTGGAGGACCGGGCGGTCGAGCCATTGCAACGAGCCCATCGCTTCAACCTACTCCTCGTCCCCGGCTAGGGATTCACTCCGCGTCGGGGCGAAACCGCGTCAAACGCGGGCGTTGAAACTGCTGCCTCCACACGGTCCGGGAGCGCCTCAGTCAGCCGAATACGGCGTAGCCCTGCGCCTCGATGGCCTTCTTGATCGACCCGAGCTCGACGCGGGCGTCGTCGTAGGCGACCCTCACCGTGGCATCTGCGATGCCGACCTCCACCGATTGCACGCCATCGATGATCTCGACGGCGCCTTCGATGCTCGTCTTGCACTGATCACAGTGGATCTCGGGAGCCTGCAGGAGAACCTCGCTCATGGCATCGAGGCTACCCGTGCTTCCTGTCGGTCACCAGACGCGCAAAACGCACCGGCATCGCCGATGCGTTTTGCATTTTCTGACTCGGAACGGGGAGGGGGAGAGGACCTGTCCCGGTCAGAGTCTTCAGGCGTCTTGTCCGTCCATGATCTTGCCGCGGACCCGGGGGAACCGGACCGGGGCATGAGCATGGCAGTACTCCGCCTTGTTGTATTGGGAAAGCTTGGTGGTGCAGCCCTTCTTGGCGCAGACTCGGCCTTCGTTGAATCTCTTCGAAGGTCGGGTCATGCCCTTGATGGCGGCCCCTCTAACGATGTCTGTCATTTCAGTGGCCCTCCTTGACCTGGGCCGGTGATTAGTTCAAGTCTCTTGTGATCTGATTGTTTGCCGGTACGAGGATCCCGGAAGATTCTCGTGCACACCATCACTGTGCGAGCCAGCCCTTAAAGCGGCGGTAAACAACCGCTCCTGGGATTGAGACGTCGGGAAGCCCGAATCGGTTCCCTGGAAACCCCAGTCTACCTCCGGGTCACCGACCATCGCCAGACCAGCCTGCGGCGATGCACTCATGGTCATCGGCATGGCGGGTCGGCGACCTGAGCATCACTCGATGCCGAGCTTCCTCAGGAATGCGGTGTTGTCGGGCTCACGACCCAGAAAAGCGCTGAGCATCTCATCGGCGTCGACCGAGCCGCCCTTTTCCAACACCTCACGTCGGTAGGCCATTCCGACCTCCGGGTTGGTGACTCCCTCCTCCTCGAACCGGGAAAACATGTCGTCTCCGAACACTTCGGACCACATGTACCCGTAATAGGCGGCGTCGTAACCACCCATGAGGTGGCCGAACGAGGCAAGGGCGAATGTGCCCTCGTGGAACGGGATGAGGCCCAGCGTCGCCCCTTCCCGGAGGACGAAGTCGAGATCGATATCTGCGTCGGTCCCGTGGATCGTCTGGTCCCACCACCCGTATTGGAGCTGGCGGAGTTGGTGGATGGACACGTTGAGCTGGCGAGCGGCGACCAGTTGCTCGACCAGGTGATCGGGGATGGGGTCACCGGTCTGGTGGTGGCGGGCGAAACGGCTGAGCACGTCGGCTCGCCATACCCAATGCTGCATTATCTGACTCGGCGCCTCCACGAAGTCTCTCTCCACGCTCGTCCCGGCGAACCTGGCGAGTTCGGTCCTGCCCAGGTTCTGGTGGAGGACATGGCCGAACTCGTGGAAGAGCGTTTCGACCTCCCCGTGTTGGAGCAAGGATGGAGCCGAGTCGGTCGGCTTGGTGAAGTTGGCGACCATGGCGCACACCGGGTTCTGATATGAACCGTCCTCCAGTCGTCGGCTCATGACCAATGGGAACTCGGCGGCATGGCCGTACTTGCCCTCGCGCGGGAAGAGATCGAGATAGAAGTGGGCGAGCTCGTCGCCACTCCCGGCGTCGTGGATGGCGAACAAACGCACATCGGGATGCCAGACGTCCGGATCCTTTGATTCGCGGAACTCGAGGCCGAACGTCTCCTGGACCAAGTCGAACATCCCGCCGAGCACCGAGTCGAGCGGGAAGTAGTTGGCCACCTCGAAGGGATCGACGCCGTAGTCGGTGCGACGCTGCTGGGTGTCGTAGAAACGCCAATCCCAGGTCTGGATCTGGCTGTCGCCTGTGTCGGCTTGGAGCAGCTCACCCAAGGCCATTAGTTCGATCTCGCCTTGCTTGGTGAGCGGTGGCATGAGGTCTTCATAGAACGCCGCCACCCGTTCCGGATCCTTGGCCATCCTGTCCTCGAGCCGGTGATGGGACCAGCTGGGGACGCCGAACTCCTCCGCAATTTGATGACGCAGGTCGCGGGCGTCCTCCAGGATCTTCCGGTTGGCCTCGACCGCCTGTGTGTTGAACTTGAACGACAACTCCTCGCGCAGATCGCGGCGCGTGGCGTTCTCGATGAATGGTATGAGATGGGGGTAGGCGAGAGTCACCTTGAGCTTGCCTGTCTCCTCGTCGGTCTCGAGCGACTCGGCGAAGCTGGGAGGCAGGCCATCCAGCTCCTCCCGGTCGACGAGGATGTGGTCCTCCCATTCGTCGATGTTCTCCTGGAAGCGGACCCCGAGCTCGACCAGGCGCTGCGTCCGCTCCTTGACCCTGGCCCTCGCCTCGGGTGAGAGCTCGTGGCCGGCATGACGCAGATCTCTGAGTGTGAACTCGACCAGGCGAGCCTTCTCGCCCTCCAAGCCCTCCGCCTCATCGGTGGCGGCGTATTCCTTGATGGCTGCATTTAGGTCGTCACGGAAGACCATTTCCACGCCGAAGGTCTCAAGCTTCTCCTCGGCGGCCTTGGCCTGGGAGCGGATCTCCTTCTCGGGATGGACATAGCCCATGAAGGCGTAGGTGGCATTGGCCTTGGAGAGCAAATCGGCGATCTGGTCCAGGGGCAGCATGGTGTTCTCGAACGTCCGGGTCTCTTTTGGCGCCACGAGCGCCTCGAGGACCTTTTGCGCACCCTCGAGCGCCTCGTCCATCCCCTCGCTCACCTTGTCCGCAGTCACCTGGGAGAACCCAAAATCCAAATTCGTCATGCCTGGCACGGTAGCGATGGGGCCGCGACACCGAACCTGAGGCTCTACGTTGCACATATGCAACGAACTGCATCAGGTTCGCATGACAGGCAAAGTCGACCGACCTGGGCGCTTGATCCCGGAGTCCGGCATCTCAACCATGGCTCGTTCGGTGCGGTGATGAACGATGTGCTCGAGTTGCAGACGGATTGGAGGCGCAGGTTCGAGGCCGATCCCAGCCGTTTTGTGTGGAGGGAGCTGCAGCCCGCCATGGACCGCTCTCGGGAGGCTGTTGGCGAATTCGTGGGCGCCGACCCAGTCGGCCTGGCACCGGTGCGGAACGCCACCACCGGGATCGCATCGGTCCTTCAGTCATTCGCGCCCTTGCTCCGGCCCGGCGACCAGTTGCTGACCACGGCCCATGACTACAACGCGGTCCGTCAGATCCTCCGCTTCACCGGCGAGCGGACCGGGGCCGACGTGGTGGTGGCCCGGGTGCCGTTCCCCATCGAAGGCCCGGATCAGGTCACCGAGGCGGTCCTCGATGCGGTGACGCCAATGACGAAGCTGGCCGTCATCGACCATGTCACGTCGCCGACGGCGCTGGTATTTCCAATCGAGGACATCGTTGCCGCTCTCGAGCCCGAAATCCCGGTTGTCGTCGATGGGGCGCATGGCCCGGGTCAGGTGCCATTGACGATTGATGACCTCGGGTCGTCCTGGTACACCGGGAATCTGCACAAGTGGGCGTGCGCCCCCAAGGGGGCGGCTTTCCTCCACTCGAGAGCCGACCGGATCGAGATGACGGTGCCGGCTGTCATCTCCCACGGATACAACGCCGAGGTCGAGGCCCCGGAGGACCGGTACCACGCGCTGTTCGATTGGCTGGGCACGGACGATTTCAGCGCCTGGGCGGTGGTGCCCGACGCCCTGCGTCTGGTAGGCGGGTTGGAGGCGGGGGGTTGGGACGCCGTTATGAAGCGCAACCACGACCTCGTTCTGTATGGGCGGCGTCTGGTCTCGGAGACGGTCGCCAC
>JBEVIF010000054.1:0-4037 GCA_040510795.1 Acidimicrobiia bacterium | reverse complement strand
CCAGCCAGAGGACCTGACCCAGGCGATGATCAACGGAACCAGAAATGCCCTGCGCCGGAGTCTGGCCCTCTGGGGGATGGACACGTGGTGGCTCAGAGCATCGGAGATCAAGACATACCAGGAGACAGCCGTTGCCTAAGAAAGTCATATTTGAAGACCCTGCCGGCGAAGGGCCGGCCATCACGCTCGAGCGATTCGAGATCCCCGACGACGTGCCTGACACCGAGCTGAGGCATCGCAAGGTGCCCGAGCCAGACCCTCACTACGTCGATCTGGGAATGCTCTACCGTTTCGCCCAATTGGAGCACGCCCGGGTGTCAGGCGCGGAAGGGCTCGTTCCTCTTCATGTGGCGGTGCGCGGGCACATGGGGACGGGCAAGGACCATGACATCGAGCAGTTCGCTGCCGCCATGGGCCTCCCCTATTTTCGAATTCCTCTCACCGGCGAGGTGCGTGACGTGACTCTCATCGGATCGACCCGACTTCATGGCGACGGGAAAGGAGGTACCGAGAGCCGCTGGGAGGATGGTGACATCACGCGTGCGTTGCGCGGCCCCTCCCTGCTCAACCTGTCGGAGCTGAATGCGGCCGGGGCGGAGACCCTGTTCGCCCTGCACGGGTTGCTCGATCGCTACTCGTCTCTGGATCTGCCCACGGGGGAAACGGTGCGTCTCCGCCCGGATGTGCGGATCTTCGGCACCATGAACCCGACCGACCTTCGCGACTACGCAGGGACCCAGACTCTGAACAAGGCGTTCGCCGATAGATGGGTCATCTGGGAGAAGAACTTCCCCGGCGGGGATCAGGTCGAGGCCATGCTCACCCGCAGGTACCCGCGCTTGAAAGAGGAGTACGTGACGGCCATCGCTCGTCTCGCCGTCGAGGTAAACGCCTCATTCGAGGCCCAGGACTCGGGAGTCAGGGTGGAGACGCCGTTGTCGTTGCGATCCGTGCTCGACCGGCTCCCCACCGGCCTGGTGGTTCACTCCGACCGCCCCGACCCACTCCGCCAGGCATGGGAGGAGTACGTGCTCCCCCATGTCGACCTCTTCGACCGGGATCACTACGAGACGGTTTGGAACGCCGTGGTGCGGAAAGGCCCGACAGTCAAGCCGTTCTGATGCCCATATCCGCTATCTGAGTACCGTCGGAGTCATGCCTTACGACCTGGGCAACCCGGAGCTAGATGCCAGGCTCATCGAGCTCGTGTCGGCGGCCACGACCACACCGCACCCCGACCTCATCAACGAGATGATCGTGACAGCGATCAAACTGGGCAGAGACGGCGCCTCCCGGGCAGATCTGAAGTTGATCAACACCGCGCTGAAGGAGATGCGGTACTCCAATCTCGTCTTTGCCCGGCACAAAGAGCCGAAAGTGACCATCTATGGATCGGCCCGAATCAAGGAGGGCGATCCCAACTACGCCCTGACCGAGGAATTCGCCTCGATCATGGCCAACAGCGGATGGGGCATCATCACCGGGGCCGGCCCCGGGATCATGGAGGCGGGTAGCCGCGGCGCCGGCATCGACCACGCCTACGGCGTGAACATCCGCCTTCCCTTCGAGGATGAGGTGCCGGAACACATCGCTCCCGAGCGAACGGTCAACTTCAAGTACTTCTTCACTCGCAAGCTCGGCTTTGTGAAGGAGGCACACGCCTTCATCCTGCTCCCCGGCGGATGGGGCACCCTCGACGAGACCTTCGAGTTGCTCACGCTGGTCCAGACCGGTAAGAGCGATCTACACCCGGTGGTGTTGCTCGAAGCGGAAGGGACGGGTTACTGGGAGCCGATGATCGAGTTCATCCAGGAGCAGCAGCTTGCCCGGGGACTCATCAGCGATTCGGACATGGCCTTGTTCTTCCGGACCACCGACGCCCAGGCCGCAGCCGAGCACATGTGGCATTTCTACGGCAACTACCACTCCTCTCGATACTCGGGCGGGAGGCTCGTTCTGCGACTCAACGAAGAGCCCTCCAACGAGACGATCGAGAAGCTCAACGAGGACTTCGCAGACATTGTGGTCGAGGGCACGATCGAGAAGGTCGAGCCCAGCGCGGCCGAGTTGGAGGACAGCGACGCCCTCCACCTGCACCGCATCGCCTTCGTGTTCGACCGGCGCCATTTCGGCCGTCTGCGAATGATGATCGACACCCTCAATGACCTGGTTGTCGCCCCGAAACCCTCCCATTTGCCCGAGCCGATGACCGAAGAGCACGCAGAAAGACCCTGGTAATGCATGGTTTGGCCTGGGATTAAAAACGGGCCTCCGGCTACAATTGGGACGTGCGCGACATCCTTTCGGACCTGGTAGCCGAGCAGCAGTTCCTCGATCAGTCCCTCCAGAGGATCCCCATCAAGATCTGGGATATGGTCACGCCGTCCAAGCCATGGACGGTTCGGGACACGATCGCCCATCTCGCCGATTACGAGGAGCTGGCCGCCGACACCATCGCCGGCGGCAAAATGCTGAAGCGGTGGCAGAACGCTCCCAGCCTCGGCCCGCTCCGCGCCGAGGCGATCAAGAAAGGCCGAGGCATGCGCCCCCAGGACGTGATCGAATGGTGGCGCGGCGGTAGGGCCAAAGTCGTCGAGCCGCTCTCGCACATGGAGGCCGAGGACAGGATCGAGTGGATCGAGGGCGACATGAGCGCCCGCACCTTCGCCACCTTCAGGCTCATGGAGACCTGGATGCACGGTCTCGACATCTACGCGACTCTCGGGATCGAGGTAGAGGACACCGCCCGGATCCGTCACGTCTGCTGGCTGGGATGGAAGACCCTTCCCCACGCCTTCAAGCACGCCGGTGAGGATTACGAGCCGGTCCGGGTCGAGGTGATCGGCCCCGGCTATGCCAAATGGGTCTACGGCCCGGAGGACACCGACGAGCTGATCAAGGGCTCGGCGTCGGATTGGGCCCGGATCGCAGTGCGGAGGATCAAGCCGCGGGAGACCAACCTCAAAGTCTCCGGCGAATACGCCGAGAAAGCGATGCAGGTAGCCAGGGCATACCTTTGAGCCCGATCCCCCGTCTCGTGGGGATGATCCATCTTCTCCCGCTTCCTGGCTCACCCGGGTTCAAGGGATCCATCGACGAAGTGCTCGAGACCGCCGTGGCCGATGCCGGGAAACTGGCCGGCGTCGGGTTCCCCGCCCTGCTCATCGAGAATTTAGGTGACGCCCCTTTTCACGCGGACAGATCCGACCCGGAGACGGTCGCCGCGATGACATTGGCGGCGCAGGTCGTAAGTGATGCCACCGCCCTTCCCTTCGGCGTCAATGTGCTGCGCAACGATGCCCTCACTGCACTTGGAATCGCCGCGGTAACCGGAGCCGCGTTCATCCGGGTGAACGTGCTCACCGGGGTCATGTACACCGATCAGGGCCCCATCGTCGGCCGTGCCGACGAATTGGCCCGACGCCGCGCTGCCCTGGCACCGGAGGTGGAGATCTGGGCCGATGTGCTCGTGAAACACGCCACTCCCCCGCCTGGGCTCGACATCAGGCAGGCGGCCGAGGACTCGGTGGTCCGTGGCCTTGCCGACGCAGTGATCGTCTCCGGCGCCGGGACCGGGCTGGAGCCAGATTTGCAAGAGGCCGGGCTCGCCCGATCGGCGATACCCAAGGGCACCCGGCTGGTCATCGGGTCGGGCGCAGAAGTCGGGAACCTCGCTCGGCTCGTCGAGGTCGCCGACTCCGTCATCGTGGGCTCATCGCTCAAAGCCGACGGCAAGGCCGGCTCAGCGCTGGACATGGGCCGTGTCACGACTTTCGTCGAGGCGGCACGGCACCACGGCCTGGCCTGACCTAGATCGGCCTCCGCCGTCGGGACGAGATCACACCGGTGTTGAAGCCGGCCAGATGCAGGCTGCCCGAGAATCGGGCATGTTCGATCTTGAGACAGCGATCCTGGACCACCTGGAGCCCGGCGGCGCTGGCCTTGGCGGCAGCCTCGTCGTGTCGGAGCCCCAGCTGGAACCAGACCACCTTGGCTCCAACGGCGATCGCCTCATCGACGACATTGGGCAACTCGTC
>JBEVIF010000053.1:0-9342 GCA_040510795.1 Acidimicrobiia bacterium | reverse complement strand
CGCCATTTCGGCAGATTGCGGGTTCTCGAACACCTTGGCGCCGGTGATCAGAGGGGTCGGAGTGAGGTCCACCTGGGAGTCGAGAATCGGGTCCAACGGGGTCTCGGTGCCCTCGACTACAACCCAGTCGATGGCGAATTCGGCCAGCAGCGCCCCGGGCCGCAGATCGGCACCGCTTGCGATGCGGTCGATCACGTCGGCGAGGCGGTCGTCACCGGACTGCGGCTCGGGCAACCAAACCTCATCGAGTGTGGTTCCCTGACCGTCCAGTGTCCGGTACCAGATGCCAGGGCCGGGCCGCGCCTCACCCGGGATCGACTCGCGATCGGCCGAGATGACCAGCACTCGCCCTGGATTCCCCTGCTCGGCCAACGTCGAGGCAAAACCGAAGCGGTCGTTGATGTCACCGGCGGGCAAACCGAGACGTCCATTCATCAACCCCGCCGCCGAGAGGAGGATCATGACAGCTGCGCCCATCGAGGCCAGCAGTCGACGGGGTTCGATGCTGAGGCGGTCGAGAGCAGCGGCAACCAGCAAGGCCGAGCCGAACGAAGCCAGGACCAGGCCCGCTTCTTCGATGCCGGGTCCCCCCCAAGGCATGCGGACGGCAAACATCCCGCCGAGACCGATGATGGCTCCGAACAGGCCGAACCGACGAGTGCGGCCGGCGATCAGCATCAGGGGGATCGCGGTGAGGGCGATGAGGACCGGCCACCAGTCGGGGATGATCAGACGCAGCCGACGATCGAAATCGAGCAGCCATCCCTGGTCGTCGTACACGAATCCCACAGCCACGACCCCGGCCATGAGGGTGACCAGGCCGAGGCGAAGTGAGGACCGGCTCCCACCCAACAGACGCCACAGGACCGCGGCGATGATCGGAACGACACCGAGCACTGGCGAGACGGCCGTCAGCAGGATCGTCCAGACCAGGACCCAGCCGATATGGGTCAACCAACTCCTCCCCCGGTCGTCGGGGTGGAGGACCACGGAGCGAACCGCCCAGGGCAACAAGGCGGCCGCTCCCAGGGCAAGCCACGACCCGGCGCCGACGATGAGCGCGGTTCCCGGGCCGGCGAGGAGCACGAGGCCCGCGAGATAGCGACCCGGTCCCCTGAAACCGAGACGACCGGCCAGCCGGCCCATGCCCAAGATGCCCAAAACGGCAAAGAGGATGGTCGTGATGGTCCGGGCGGCACCCTCTGCGCCGAACCAGACCAGCGAGATCAGCCCGCTGAACCCGGAGGCGGGGTGCACCGCATCAGCCGAGCCCAGACTGGAGTCGTTCCATCCGGCGAAGAAGCGGTCGAGGGCAACTGTCGGAGGCTCGAATGGGAAGTTGAAGCCGCCGTTGGGAACCCCATTGAAGAAGATCGACCACGAAGCGATCAGGACGACGGCAGCGGCGAGGAGAGCGCCCCAGATGCCGGGGCTCGACCAGATCCTCCTGGTCCCGCGCGCAAGAGCCTGGTCGTCGTCGAAGACGGAGAGCACACGATCGGTGATTTCAGAACCGACCTCTCGCAATCGTACCGAGCCCCTCGACTGGAACCTGAACAGCTCCTCGTCACCAACGGCCCGAACCTGCCGGAAGCGCCGGCGCTCGCCGATCGTCGAAGGCAGATGCCTGAGATTCCAAAGCCAGGACATGAGGTGGCGTGCGCCCACCCTCCAGCGGAAAAGGATCAGGTTGGCCACCGAGTCGACAACCGAAACGAGGATCTCGAAGGGGACGACCCAGAGCAGCGTGATCGGGCGATATGCCTTGAGCATGGCCCGCAAACGGCCGGCTTCCTCCCGCCATCCGCCTGCCCTCTCCTCACATCGGGCCTGGTGATAGACCTCCGACGAGGGCACGGTGATCACCCTGCCTCCAGCCAGGCGGGCCCGTTGCGAGAAGTCGAGCCCGGCAGCCACCGGCTCGAGGAGGACATCGAGGCCGCGAAGCCCCTGGGCTAGATCCCGTCGCACGAGCATCGATACTGAGGACACGAAGGCGACCTCACGCACGACGTCGTACTGCTGGAGATCGATCTCACCTTCGTCGAGACCTGTGAATGGGTCGCCGAACACGTCTGTGGCACTCCCGATCGACTCCAACTCGTCCCGGGTCCCAGCCAAGAGCAACTTGGACCCGCCGAGGGACGCTTCATTCCGGTCGAGTTCCGAGACCAGAGCCGCCAGCGCATCGGGTCTGGGCCTGGCATCGGAGTGCAGGATCCAGAGATAGTCCACCTCGGCACCCGTGAGTGCGATGGCCTCTTCCAGCGTCGCCATCCGGCTCACTCCTACCGGCACTTCACGATTCTCGTCAGTGATGACCACGACGTCGTGAATGCCTTCATACACTTGCCGCTCCACGGTGGCCAGGGCTGCCTCGAGGTCTGCGCCTTCCACCTTGGTGACGATCACTTTCACGCGGGGCGCGTCCGGTGGCACCAGGGGTGTCGATTCGTCCGCGATCTGCGGAGCTGAAACACTTGTCATGCGGGAGGACATTGTGAACCGGAGCGCGCCACTGAGCAATATCGAACGTCGTGACCAGGGTCGTTGAGCTCTCCGGCGGGGTGGGTGGTGCCCGGCTCGGGCGCGGTCTCGACTCGCTCGATGATGTCGATCTCACCGTGGTGGTGAATGTCGGGGACGACCTCCCCATCCACGGACTGTATGTGTCACCCGACCTCGACACGATGGTCTACACGCTGGCGGGAATCGAAGGCCCGCATGGCTGGGGGCGGGCCGATGACACCTTCATCGCTAACACCGAACTGGCCCGATTCGGTGTCGAGAACCGATTTCAACTGGGCGATCTCGACCTGGCTCTCAAGATCTATCGCAGCCACGGCCTGGCCCAGGGTCACACCTTGACCGAGGTGACCGACTCTGTTCGCGCAGGCTTCGCGATCCGATCCACGGTGCTGCCTGCCTCGGATGACCCGGTTCGGACAATGATCACGACGACCGACGGGAGCAGACTCACCTTCCGTGAGTATTTCGTGGATCGCGGTCACCGCGACCACGCGAAGAAGCTCGATTTCGAAGGCGATGCGGACGCCAAGGCCGCCCCCGGCGTCATCGACGCGATCGAGGGCGCCGACCTGTTGGTGATCGGGCCATCCAATCCCCCACTGTCGATCTGGCCGATCCTCGCAATCGAGTCGATAGGACGGGCCGTGCGGCGGCACCCTCGCGTGATCGCGGTCAGCCCACTGATCGGCGGTCGTGCCCTAAAAGGGCCCGCCGATGTCGTGATGGCAGATCTGGGTCTCGGATCCGGGTCGAGCGCCGTGGTCGCCTCGTACCGAGGCCTGATCAACACGCTGGTGGTCGACGTCACCGACAGCAACGACGCAGGGGACATCGATGGTGTAGACGTGGTGGCACTCGAGACCCGGATCGCCGACCGGTCCAGTGCCGCAACACTTGCCCGGGCGATACTGAGCCTGTGACCCTTCAGATCTTCGCCCTGACCGGGATCGGCCCCGTTCACCCGGGCGACGATCTCACCGAGATCCTGACGACCGCGCTACAGCACCTGGCCCCGGAGGGCGGGGACGTGTTGGTTGTCACGCACAAGGTCGTCTCCAAGGCAGAGGGAAGGGTTGTCGCGATCGAAGGCGACGAGGAGATATTCAGACGTGCTCTGGTGGAATCCGAAGCCGTCTCCGTGGTGAGGCGACGGGGCGACCTGATCATCGCTGAGACGGAGCACGGGTTCATTTGTGCCAACGCCGGAGTCGACCGGTCCAATGCCGAGCCAGGGACGATGATCCTCCTCCCGGAGGACCCGGACCGATCTGCACATCGGATTCGGACCCGCCTCGATCGCTCGTTCGGGATCGACATCCCGGTCATCATCTCGGACACGTTCGGACGACCGTGGCGGCGGGGACTGACCGATATCGCCATCGGGGTGTCGGGCCTCGAAGCCGTGACCGATCTGAGAGGCACCAGTGACTGGGCCGGCCGTGAGCTCGAGGTCACTGAAATCGCAGTCGCCGACGAGCTGGCTGCAGCGGCCGATCTCGTAATGGGAAAGGCGGATGGGATTCCCGCTGCTCTGATCCGTGGCTACCAGGGGCCGCGTGGGGAAGGACGGGGCAGGGACCTGGTCAGGCCGCCCGAGGAGGACATGTTCAGGTAGGCCTATTACCTACCACTTACGACCTACAACCTTCTTAGGCGCCGGGACGGCCCAGACCCCAGTAGTCGAGCCCGACGGCCCGGACTTTCTTCGGATCGAGGATGTTGCGGGCGTCCACCACGCGGTGACCCCGCATCACCTTGGACACCTGGGACATGTCCACCGTCAAGAACTCGGGCCACTCGGTGGCGATGAGGAGCACATCGGCCTCCGTGACCGCGGCGATTGGGTCAGGTGCCATCGTGAGCAGATCGGTTGTCGCCTCGGGGTCGTAGGCCACCACCTCGGCGCCATCGGCCTGGAGGAGGGAAGCGATCCGGACGGCCGGTGACTCCCGGACGTCGTCGGTGCCGGCCTTGAATGCAACACCCCACATGCCGACGCGCCGCCCTCGCAGACCACCGCCTGCAGCCTGTCGGACCTTGTCCGCCACCCGCCGACGCTGCTCCTCGTCGGCTTCGATGACCGCCCGGAGCAGTTCGAAGTCATAGCCGGCGTCTTGGGCAACGGCGATGAGAGCCTGCGTGTCCTTGGGGAAACAAGAACCTCCGTATCCAGGCCCCGGCTGGAGGAAATGGGGCCCGATCCGATGGTCCATCCCCAGGCCACGGACGACATCGAGGATGTCGGCACCGACAGCCTCGCAGACATTGGACAGGGTGTTGACGAATGTGAGCCTGGCCGCCAGGTAGGCGTTCGAGGCGTACTTGATCATCTCCGCCGATGTCGGGTCGGTCATGACTACTGGCGCGTCGAGGCTTCGGTAGAGATCAACCACCGCCTGTGCATCAGCCTCCTCCCAGGCGCCAACCACGATTCGGTCTGGTTCGAGGAAGTCGTCCACCGCCTTCCCCTCACGGAGGAACTCGGGGTGGGAGACGATTCGTGCCGAGCTCCCAAGGTCTGCCAACCGCTTACGCAACGACGCAACGGTGCCCGGCGGCACAGTGGACTTGACAACAAAAATGGTCTCCTCCCCGACCTCGTTGGCAAGCTCGTCCACCACCGCATGGACGTATTTGAGGTCGGCCCGGCCGTCCTCCCCTTCCGGAGTAGGCAGGGCGAGAAAGACGAAGCCGGCCCCGTGAACTGCCTCTTTGTTCGAGGTGTGGAAGCTGAGTAGGCCACGCCCGGTCGCGTGTGACAAAAGGTCTGGCAAGCCTTGCTCGTAAATGGGTATTCCACCATTGCGAAGGAGCTCGACTCGTTCTGCGTTCGCTTCGCCGAGACGCACTCGATGACCGAGACTGGCGAGCCCACCCCCGGTGACGAGACCGACGTAACCGGCGCCGATGATTGCTATGTCCATTGAATCCGCCATGGTAGATCGCTACGCGGTGCGATCAGGAGGCGTCGGCTCCCACGATCACAACGGCGTCATAACCGTTATCGACGGTACCGATCTGAACTACACCGAAACCGATCTGCACGACGATTTGATCCCCCGCCATGCTCCCATCGGGGACCAAGATCGTTGTGGTGGCGTAGTCCTTGTCGTCGGCGTTTCCAACACCGGCGACCTCGAAACCAGACTCGGCCAGCCTCTCTGACATAGCCGAGGCCGCCCCCGCAACGCCATTGCCGTTCAGGACCTGAATCCGCAACGGAGCGGATTCCACGGTCATGACGCCGGAGAGAAAGCCGTCGATGGTCGCCGCTGCCTCCGGCTCTGCAGCCCGCACCACGGAAGCACCGTTGATCGTGTCGCCGTACACAGGGAGCGTTTGACCGTCGATGCTCCCGGTCACGAGACTGCGGAAGTCCCATGCCAGGGAGGCCACCGAGGAGTCGGCGAGCGTGGCGTCGATGGTCATGTGCTTCGCCATGGAACCTGCGATGTCCCCCGCCTCCGCGATAGAGCCCGGGCTCTTCAGCTCGGTGAGGATGGCGCGGACCACCTCCTGTTGGCGCTGGGTCCGACCCAGGTCACTGGCATCGACGCTCACCCACCGATCGTCTTGATACTCCTCATACTTGCGGGAGCGGGCGTAAGCGAGGGCCTGCTCGCCGTCGAGCGTCTGACTTCCGGCCTCGACACTGAGCCCAGATTTGGCGTCCCTCGCCGGGTAGGGGAACGACATCTCGACGCCACCCAACTCATCCACCATGGCGATGAATCCGAGGAAGTCCACTTCGACGTAGTGATTGACGTCGATCCCGAGATTCTCCCTGATGGTCTGGACCATTAGCGAAGGGCCGCCGTAGGAGTAGGCCGCATTGATCTTGCCGTCGCCGTTTCCCGGGATGTTCACCCAGAGATCTCGAGGGATCGAGAGCAGCCGGGCCTCACCTGTTGCCTGGTCGAGATGCACGAGCATGATCACATCGCCCCGCTCTCCACCCGCCTGGCCGAAGAAAGCCAGGTCATCGAGACCCTCGCGGGAGTCGCTTCCAACGACGAGGAATGTCAAGGCGTCCCCGGTCGCCTCAGTCAGCTCGCTGACGACCTCTTGATCGCTTTCGGCCAGGGCGAGGACGTCCTGGCCGGTGTCCAGGGCCCAGAACACGGCGAGCGCGCCCAGGGTGGCAGCCACCAAGAGACCGAGGATCGTGATCTTCAGCCATTTGGGCAGCCCGCGACGGGGCGCAAGGTGTCGAGGGGAGGATGCGGCCATCTTCGGATGAGACCTAGTCAGGCTAGGCAGGGGTTCCTCGAAACTTTGGCAATCGCCGCGCCTGACGCCGGCCTAATCTGCCCGCCGATGGCCGTACTCGCGCACGAAGGAACCCATCCGATCATGTATGGGGGCTGGCCCCTTCCCATCGGGTCGAGTCTTCGCACGCAGTACCTGGCGCGGCCCGACGTAGCCGGGCGGTTTCCTGTGGTGCTGGTGCTCCCCACGCTCGACGGCCTCTCCGGCCTCGAGAAGGACCTCTGTCGCACGTTTGCTCGCTGGGGGATGGTCGCCATCGGACTCGATTTCTACAGACAGGAGGGGGATCCGAACCAGGCGTACGAGGCTCTGGCCGATCGCCGCGCATTGATGGATCTCGACGAGATACACGAATTCGTCGTGTCCGACGACGTCCAGTGGGCCGTTAGCGGTGATCTCGGGATCCTTGGCCTCGATGTCGGGGGCCGTTTCGCCATCGTGGGCGCCTCTACCCGGTCCTGGGTCAAGTCCGTGGCGGTCGCATACACCCCTCTCACCGGCGACGAGGAACGCGAATACCAGGTGGCCACGTACCTGGACAACCTCCCTGTGCCGGTGCTCGGCCTCTACGGAGGAGCCGACGAATTGATCGCACCATCGACAGTCGATGAGGCGCAACGGCGAAACGATCATGGCCAGTGGCTCCTCTACGAAGATGCGGGCCACTCATTCCTCGACGTCGATGCAGACGGCTACGACCCCGACGCGTCAGCCGACGCCTACCCCCGACTCGTCGAGTTCTTCAAGACGACCTTGCCGGCTGCGGTCGAGGTCGACCTCGGCTAGTGCCGAAGGTGCCTGATCGCCCCTGACGTGAGAGTTTGTCGTCCACCGGGGGTCTCGACCACCAGGGCGCCCTTCCCTGTGACGTCGATCGCAGTTCCCCGACCGTCCGGCTCCCAGGAGATCTCCCGGCCCAGCGTGGAACACAGTGATCGGTACTCGTCGATCGGCCAGCCGTCCGACTCGATGAGCCTCATCAACTCCGCTGCCCAGAGCCCTGCGATTTGGGCGTGGAGCCCGGACCCCGGGTCATCCTCATGGAGTGCGCCCATGCCCTCAGGGGCATCCGGCCACCACAGGTTGACCCCCATTCCGATCACCACTTCGTCGGCGCGCTCGACGAGGATCCCACCCACCTTGGCCCCACCTGCCAGCAGGTCGTTGGGCCATTTCAGGCTGACACCCTCCAGCCCGCGGGCCGCCGCCACACCTGCCATCAGCGAGAAAGGGCGGAGATCGTCGACTGGAGGGCGGAAAGCGAGCGAGACCGCGAGGGCCGTTGGCGCCGACAACCAGTCCGCTCCGCTTCTTCCTCGGCCCGCCGTTTGTCGCTGGGCGGCGACGACAACTGGAAGACTGTCGAGTTCGGATCGGGCCAGGTCCTGGGTCGATGCGACCTCTTCTGCCCACAATTGCAAATAGGGTGTAGCCATCTCGTCTCCTGACGAGTCGGAATCTGTGAGGTTACGGAGGAGTCTTGGGGACCGAGGCGCGAATCGAGCGGCTCAGGGAGCTTCGCGAGGAGGCCCTGCATGCCGGAAGTCAGCGAGCGATCGCCCGCCAGCACGAGCAGGGGAAACTGACGGCCCGGGAACGGCTCGACGCACTCCTCGACAAAGGCTCGTTCCAGGAGATCGACCAGTTCGTCAGACACCAGTCCTCGGGGTTTGGCATAGAGGACAAACGGCCGCTCGGGGACGCAGTCGTCACCGGCCACGGCACGATCGACGGCCGACCCGTCTTCGTATTCGCCGAAGACTTCACCGTATTCGGCGGCAGTCTGAGCAAGGTCGTGGCGGACAAGATCTGCAAAGTCCTCGACATGGCTCTCAACACGGGGACACCGGTCATTGGCCTGAAAGACTCGGGTGGGGCGCGCATCCAAGAGGGCATCTCCTCCCTCGACGGGTACGGGCGGATCTTCGAGCGCAACGTGAGGGCGTCGGGGGTCGTCCCCCAGGTCTCGGTCATCATGGGTCCGTGCGCCGGCGGGGCCGTCTACTCCCCCGCCCTCACCGACTTCGTGTTCCAGGTGGACCAGACCAGCCACATGTTCATCACGGGCCCTGATGTCATCAAGGCGGTGACCGGTGAGGAGGTGACCATGGAGGAGCTGGGTGGCGCGGCCACCCATGCCTCGAAGTCGGGTGTCACCCACTTCGTCTACCCGACCGGGATCGACGCACTCGAGGCCGTGCGGTATCTCATGTCATACCTGCCCCGCAACAACATGGAGCTTCCCCCTTACTTCGCTCCAACCGACCGCCCTGACCGCATCGACGACTCGCTGGACTCGATGATCCCCGACTCGGCCAACCAGCCCTACGACATGGTGGAGCTGGTCGAGACAATCCTCGATGGCGGCGAATTCCTCGAAGTGCACGAGATGTGGGCAAGGAACATCGTCGTGGGTTTTGGACGACTCGACGGGCACACCGTCGGCGTTGTGGCGAACCAGCCTGCGGTCCTGGCCGGCACTCTCGATATCGAGGCCTCCGAGAAGTCGGCCCGCTTTGTCCGGTTCTGCGACGCCTTCAACAT
>JBEVIF010000052.1:0-8590 GCA_040510795.1 Acidimicrobiia bacterium | reverse complement strand
AGGAGCACCGCCGCCGCGTTGTTGTTGACGACCAGACCGTCCTCGGCACCGGTGAGTGCTTGCAGGAGAGCACGTAGGTACCCCCCGCGACCTCCGCGTTCCCCATCGTCGAGATCGAGCTCCAGATTGGTGTAGGAGACAGCCGCCTTCAGCGCGGACTCGGCGGCTCCAGGCGAGAGAGGGGCCCGACCGAGATTGGTATGGAGGAGGACCCCAGTGGCATTGATCACCTTTTGGCTTGCCGACCGCCTCAGTCCGGCCGCCAAGTCGGCGGCGATACGGCTCACGTCGGGCTTACCGCCACTGGCAATCTCGGCGCGGGCGAGGTCGAGCGCCGATCGGGCGCAATCGACGATGAGCGGTCTGGGGAGACCGCTCTCGCCTAGCCCCTCCACCACCTGGTCGACCGGCGGGAGCCCCCGATACGGATTGTCGCTGGAAGCCACCCGGCAAGTCTGCCAGGTCTGCCCAAATGCGAACCTGAGGTTCTGCGTAGCGGATAAGCGACGAGCAGCCTCAGGTTCCGAGTCGCGACCGTCCGTAGGATGCCGGGATGGAGGCGCCTCTGGTCGAAGCCCGCCCCGCGGCAACGGTGATGCTGATCAGGGATTCGGTGTCAGGGATCGAGGTGCTCATGGTTCGTCGCCGGCCACGGGGGTTCTTCGGTGGCCTGACCGTCTT
The DNA here is from genome assembly GCA_040510795.1 of Acidimicrobiia bacterium. Taxonomy (GTDB): domain Bacteria; phylum Actinomycetota; class Acidimicrobiia; order Spongiisociales; family ZC4RG35; genus JARDZU01. The sequence goes on along the minus strand of JBEVIF010000052.1, from coordinate 7,909 downwards.
CCCAGGCGGGGCGGTCGAGGCCGTTGATGCCTCCGAGCTGGCCGTCGATGTGGTGCACGGCAACCACCCTGACCAGGAGTTCCGGGTCGCCGCCCTTCGAGAACTGGCCGAGGAGACCGGTCTCGCCTTGACCATCGAGGGAGTGGTCGCGGCCCCTGACGGACGCGGCGAAGGCTTGCTTTCCACCATGCGCGCAGCCGGGATCGGGCTGGACGCGTCGGCGCTCACCCTCGTTTCCCGCTGGGTAACCCCCGAGGAGGCTCCAACCCGGTACGACACACGTTTCTATCTGGCCATCGCTGCGGACACACCGGACGTCCGCATCGACGGCGACGAACTGGTCGAACATTTGTGGGTCGCACCAGGCGATGCCCTCGTCATGCATGCCGATGGAGGTCTGGAGATGTTTCTGCCCACCATCGCCCATCTCCGCTGGCTTGAGCGAAGATCCACGGTCCACGATGCCGTCACCGCCGCAGAGGGCGCCGAGGGCCGTTCCTTGGTCGAGCCAAGACGCATGGAGGACGGCAGCTTCCAGCCCATTCACCTCCCTGCAGACGACTGATGCGAATCCAACGGATCCTCGCCAACAATCCGGGGCCCTTCACCGGACCAGGGACCAACACCTGGCTCGTGGATGACGGCGGGGGATGTGTCGTTATCGACCCCGGCCCCGTGGACGACGTCCACCGCGATCGGATCGTGGAGCAGACAGCCCAGCTGACCCCGCTGGGAGTCCTCGTCACACACACCCATCCCGACCATGCCCCGCTGGCCAACCCCCTGGCCCGCGAGCTGGGTGTTCCCGCATACGGGTATGCGCCTGGCCCCGCCTTCGACCCCGACCTGCGGATCGGCGAAGGCTATGTGATCGACATCGGCGAGAGCCGGCTCGAGGTGATCCACACTCCGGGTCACGCCGACGACCACGTGTGTTTCCGATTGGCCGACATTCTCTTCACCGGCGATCACATAATGGGAGGATCCTCGGTGATGGTGGAAGACATGGGCAGCTACCTGGCCTCGTTGGAAAAACTCCGTGGGACCGGTCTGAGCAGGCTGAATCCCGGTCACGGCGATGAAATGGACCGTCCTGACGATGTGATTGATTGGTATCTGGCCCATCGTCGTCAGCGGCATGAAGAGATTCTGGAGGCGATCCGGGACGGCGCCGGCTCTACCGACAGGATCGTGGAAGTCGTCTATCACGACGTCGATCGTGCGCTGCACCCGCTTGCCGCCCGTTCGGTCGAAGCGCACCTGGTGTTGCTGTTTGAGGAAGGGCGGATAGCCTCTTCGGGGCCCGTACTCGTCCCACTTCCCACCAACCCCACGTGACACGCTACGCCAGGACCCTGCTTGCCCTGCTCGTCATGGCGGTGGCCCTCCCCGCCCCCGCCCAAGTAACCGACGAGGACATCGACCGCGCCCGCAGCGAGGTCAACGAGATCATGGCCGAGGCCCAGGCGCTTGGTGACGAGGTCCAAGAGGCGTGGTCCCGCCAGTTCGCCCTGGATCGGGAGATCACCGATCTCAACACTTCGATCGAACTGGCGCGGGTCAAGATCGGCGATACGGAGCAGAAGCTGGAAGAGGTGGCGGTCGAGATGTACATGGGCTCGTCCACCGCCACATCCATGCAGGTTCTGTTCTCGGCGAGTGACGAGAGCTACGGGGCCGGTGTCGAATATCTCAGGAATGTGACCGGCAACGACGCCGACGTGATCAACCAGCTGCGCTCCTTTCGGGGAGAGCTCGACCGCCAAACCGGACGCCTCGAAGAGGCCTCGGCCGAGCAGGAGGTCCTGACCGCCGATTTGGAGTCAAAGGCCGGAGACCTGCAGGGTCGGTTGGTGGACGCGCAGGCGGTCTACGACGACCTGGTAGCACAGCAAGCTGCCGAGGAGGCGGCCCGTCGAGCTGCGGAGGAAGAGGCACGTCGCAGGGCAGCCGAGGAGGCGGCTCGCAACGCCACGACCACCACCGCGCCCGATTCAGCGCAGCCCACCGATGGCGAATCCGAGGCGCCAACCGAGACCACCACGCCCCCGGAGGAGGCACCCGACACAACTGTCCCCTCCGAACCTCCGCCGCCTCCGTCGTCCAGTGGCGGAGCATGTCCTGTGGCCGGAGCCGTCTCGTTCACCGACTCCTGGGGCGATGCCCGATCAGGAGGCCGCGCCCATCAAGGCGTGGACATGATCGCTGCCAGGAACACGCCGATCGTCGCCATATATTCGGGGACGATCCAGAGGCTCACCGATGGCAGCCTCAGTGGTCTCGCCATCTGGTTCGGCTCCGACGGCGGCGACACATTCTTCTACGCCCACCTCGAGAGCTTCGCCAACGTGAGCGATGGGCAAAGCGTCTCCGAGGGTGAGGTGATCGGCTACAACGGGTCATCGGGCAACGCGCCCGAATTCCTCCCCCATCTCCACTTCGAGTATCACCCGGGTGGGGGTTCAGCGGTCAATCCGTATCCGCTGGTTCGAGATCTGTGCTGATCTCCCCTGAACCCCGAAAGAGGACCCTTTCGGGTCCTCTTCCGATCAGCCTCCCTGCTGCCCCCAGCCCCCACGCACCGAGGCACGTTCTGGTCGTCATCTTCGGTCACGGAGAGTGGTCGTTAAAGGACAGTTCGCATTCCCACTCGTTGTGACTAGTCACCTGAAGAGAGATGCGGCCCTGGCCGTCGCGGTGGATCGTTACTCGTTACCCTCTCCCCCACCTGACAGGGGAGAAGACAGATGACGACCGAGCCGCCCATTCCACCCGATTCCGGAGCGCCGATCGAGCCTGTTCCCCCTCCACAACCGAGCGAGCCTGCGGTCCCGCCCCCACCTCCGCCTCCACCCCCACCGCTGGTGCCCGGCGGCACTCCCTTCCAGGTCGGAGACGCCTTCAACTATGGATGGAAGAAGTTCCAGGAGAACCTGGGCCCCATCCTGATCGCGATGTTGATCTTCGTCGTGGTGGCCGGCGCGGTGAACTTCATCGCCTCGCTTTTCGTCGGAGGCATCGGGGAGATGACAAATCCGGACGACATCGGAATCGGCATGTTCTTCGGGGTCGGATACCTGTTCTTCTCTCTCCTCAGTGCCCTGGTGAGCCTTCTCATCCAGGCCGCCGTGGTACGTGGCGCCCTGGAGATCACCAAGGGAGAGAGGATCGAGCTCAGCACGTTCCTGTCGACTGAGCACCTCGGTCAGGTGGTCCTCGCCGCGATCCTGCTGGCGATCGGGACCGCCATCGGCTTGATCCTCTGCATCATCCCCGGGCTGATCTTGATCTTCTTCTCGATGTTCACTTACCAGTTCATCCTGGACAAGGGGCTCCCGGCATTCGATGCGATCAAGGCCAGCTTCGCACTGGTGAATCAGAACCTCGGCTCGGTGGTAGGGCTCTTCTTCGCCTCGATCCTGGCCATCATCATCGGCGCTCTCCTCTGTGGGATCGGCCTCATCGTCGCCATCCCGGTGACCATCATCGCCACGGCCTATGCGTACCGGATTTTGAGCGGGCAGACGGTGGTTCCCTGATTGGTTAGAACCTCACGGATTTGGACCGGCTGAGGACCTAGATCAGGCCGGCAGCTCCTCCAACTCGGTGAGGATCTTGGCGATACGGCCGGTGCAGGTCTCGAGATCGGCCGGAGGCACCAGTTCGACGAGCCGGGTAGCGGCGTCACGCATGGCGGTACCGGCCGGTGAGCTGATGCCTGTCGTCACCACCGGCGTTCCATGATCGCCGCCGGGGACCACCTCGGGATCGAGCGGTATCGAGGCGATGAGGGGCACCCCCAGGTCGTCGGCCAGCTCGCGGCCGCCTCCCTCGCCAAACACATCGTGCACCCGGCCACAGGCGCAGGCGAGACCGGCCATGTTCTCGATGACACCGACAACGGGCATGTGCGAGCGCCGTGCCATGTCCGCCACCCGCACCGCCACTTTCTGCGCCGCCCGTTGCGGTGTGGTGACCACCACCATCTCGGCTTGGGGGAGCATCCGGGTCAGCGCCATCTGGATGTCGCCGGTGCCCGGTGGGAGGTCGATGATCAGGTAGTCGAGCTCGCCCCATTCCACCTGCTTGAGGAACTGCTCTAGTGCCTTTGACAACATGAGCCCGCGCCACATGAGCGCCGTTTCCTCGGTCTCGATGATGAGCCCTGTCGAAACCAGCTTCACGCCCTTGGCCTCGACCGGCACGATCAGCTTGCTGTCCTCGTTCGCCTCGAGGCGATCTTCGACACCGAGCATCCGCGGCGTGGAGAAGCCCCAGATGTCGGCGTCGAGAAGGCCGACACGGAACCCGGCCTGGGACATGGCCACTGCGACGTTCACAGCGATGGATGATTTTCCGACGCCGCCCTTGCCCGATCCGATGGCGATGACTCGGGTCGTGGGGGAAACCTGGGTCGGCTCGGCGCTCGCCCGTGCCTTTGCCCTGGCCACCGACATGAGGCCGGCCCGCTGTTTCTTGGTCATCGCGGTGGTTCGCACATCGACGTGGTCCACCCCCGGCAGGGCCTGCACCCTGCGTTTGGTGTCGTTCTCGATCTGGTTTCGCAGCGGGCATTCGGCAACCGTCAGGGCGATGCCGACTTCCACCGACGTGCCGGTGATATCGACATCGGTGACCATCCCCAACTCGACGATGTTGCCGCCCAGTTCCGGGTCGCGGACACCTTCGAGCGTCTTGATGACGTCGTTACGGCTGACCATTGCACTCTCAATGGTAATTTCCACTACCGATATAGGGGGAATGGTTCACGGCGTGGAGACGGTTAACATGGACGACACAGGCCACCAGGTTCAGGACCAGAGTTAAGAAGCGATGACACAGATCCTCAGCATCAAGTCGAACAAGCCCGAGAAGACAGTCGAGGTGACCGACTTCGCCGTGACGAAGATCGGCGAGCTGATCGCCGCAGAAGAGGAGCCCGGGCTCGCCCTTCGCATGGCGGTCCGCCCTGGGGGCTGCAGCGGGTTCTCGTACGAGATGTTCTTCGATAGCCAGATCGACGACACCGACATCGTCGAGGAATTCGGCGACGTCAGAGTGGTCGTCGACCCGCAGAGCGCCGAGATGGTCAAGGGTTCGACCCTCGACTACAAGGACGGTCTGATGGGAGCGGGGTTCTCCATCAACAACCCCAACGTCAGTCGCACCTGCGGCTGCGGCAACAGCTTCTCCTGACGCTACTTCAGGGTTGGTTCGCCCCCAGGGGTACCCTCAGCCTGGTATCGACCAGGAGCCCTCCTTTGCCCAAGAATGTCCTTTCGACCCCGTCGGCGCCCAAGGCATTAGGCCCGTATTCCTTCGCCGCAGAGGCCGGTGGGTTGGTGTTCCTGAGCGGGCAAGTCGCCCTGGATCCCGGGACGGGCGAGCGCCGTCCGGACGACGTCGAAGTGCAGGCCCGGCAGGTCATGGACAATATCGGCGTGATTCTCGGTGACGTCGGACTGACCTACCAGGACATCGTGAAGACAACGATCTTCATGGCTGACATGGCCGACTACCCCAAAGTCAACGACGTTTACGGCTCATACTTCGGGACCGAGCCTCCGGCGCGCTCTGCCATTCAGGCGGCTGCGCTCCCGGGAGGCTTCCTCGTGGAGATAGAGGTGGTGGCAGCGAGATGAACAAGCAAGAGATCTTTGGGGCCCTGGGCCTCGGCGACCACAACAGTGGTGTGTTCGCCGGCGAGTGGCTCGAGCCCACCGGCGACCTGATCGAAGTAGTCAACCCCACAACCGGCGAGACGCTGGCGACCGTTGGCATGGCGTCAGAAGCGGATTACGACGGGGTGGTCGCCCAGTCGGTCGAGACATTCGACCGCTGGCGCCTTCTGCCCGCCCCCCAGCGCGGGCAGTACGTCCGACGTCTGGGCGATGCCTTGCGGGAGAAAATCGAGCCGCTCGGCGCCCTGGTGACCCTCGAGATGGGAAAGATCTTTCCCGAGGGTGTCGGCGAGGTGCAAGAGATGGTCGACATCTGTGACTTCGCAGTGGGACTCTCCCGGCAGCTCTATGGGAGCACGATGGCTTCGGAACGGCCCAATCACCGAATGTACGAGCATTGGCATCCGCTCGGTCCGGTCGGAGTGATCTCGGCTTTCAACTTCCCGGTCGCCGTCTGGTCGTGGAATTCCGCCCTCGCCGCCGTCTGTGGCGACACGGTGGTTTGGAAGCCTTCAGAGCGGACCCCGCTCACGGCTATTGCCGTTACCCGCATCGCTAACGAGGTGATGGACGGCAGTGGTTTCGAGGGCGTGTTCAACCTTGTCGTCGGTGACGGGGCCACGGTCGGCAACCGGATGACTCAGGACACGCGAGTCCCACTCATCTCAGCCACCGGGTCCTGCAACATGGGGCGCATCGTCGGCCCGGCTGTCGCTCAGCGCATGGGCCGGACGATCCTCGAGCTCGGTGGCAACAACGCCGTGATCGTTATGGATGACGCCGACATCGATCTCGCGGTCCGGGGCACCCTGTTCTCGGCGGTCGGCACCGCCGGCCAGAGATGCACCAGTCTTCGCCGGCTCCTCGTCCACCGCGCTGTCGCCGACAAGTTGGTGAGCCGTCTCACCGAGGCCTACAAACAGGTGAGCATCGGCGACCCGCTGGAGAGCGGGACCCTCATGGGCCCACTGGTCGGGGCGCGCGCCGTCGAGCAGATGATGGACGCTCTCGATATCGCACGGGAGCAGGGAGCGAGGATCGTCACCGGAGGCAATCGCCTCGATCGGCCCGGGTTCTTCGTCGAGCCGACCATCGCGGTCGTGCCCAAGGAGGCGTCGATCACCCAACAGGAGACCTTCGCCCCGATCCTGTGGGTCATCGAGTTCGACACCCTCGAAGAGGCGATCGAGATTCAGAATGGAGTCACCCAAGGCCTCTCTTCGGCCATCTTCACCGAATCGATCAAGAACGCCGAGCGATTCCTCAGCGCCGGCGGCTCAGACTGCGGCATCGCCAACGTCAACATCGGGACGTCGGGCGCCGAGATCGGCGGCGCATTCGGCGGGGAGAAGGAGACCGGTGGGGGCAGAGAGGCTGGGTCCGACGCCTGGAAGGCGTACATGCGCCGACAGACCACGACGATCAATTGGGGTGACGACCTGCCTCTGGCCCAAGGCATCGAGTTCGGCTAAGGATGGACGTCGCCGAGTGGGACGAGCGGTATCGCTCTCACGAGCATATGTGGTCGGTCACTCCCAATCTCTTCGTAGCGGATCGCTTGGGCGGCATGGCACCGGGCAGAGGCCTCGATCTCGCCGCGGGCGAGGGACGCAATGCAATCTGGCTCGCCTCACTCGGTTGGGAGATGACCGCGGTCGATTTCTCCGAAGTGGCAATCAGCAAGGGCAAGGCGCAGTCTGAAGCAGTCGACTTCGTGGTCGCCGACGTTCGGACGTGGGAAACCGAGCAGAGTTTCGATCTCGTGCTCATCGCCTATCTGCATCTGGTCCCGGGCGATTACGAGACAATCGTGCGGCGGGCGAGAGATTGGCTCGCCCCCGGGGGCGAACTGTTTCTGATCGGACACGATGTGTCTAACCCCACCGATGGCTGGGGCGGGCCTCAGTACCCGGAGCTCTTGTGGAATGTGTCCGAGGTGCTCGGCTGGCTCGATGGTCTCGTCATCGTCGAGGCCGAGGTGGTGAAACGCCCCGTCGACACAGACGAGGGCCGCAAGTACGCCCGTGACACCCTGGTCAGGGCGAGAACGCCCTAGACCCGGCCGAGGGCGGAATCCAGGTCCGCGATCAGGTCCTCGACGTCTTCCAGCCCGACCGAGAGCCGGACGAGCCCGTCGGTGATGCCCGCGGCCACTCTCTCCTCAGCCGGGACTGCGGAGTGGGTCATCGTGACCGGGTGGGTGATCAGCGATTCCACCGCACCCAGGT